>CAZQJX010000039.1:0-19986 GCA_964592965.1 uncultured bacterium | reverse complement strand
GATTTTTCCAAAAACCATTGAAGAGATTGCCCGAGGAAATTTTCAGGTAGATGAATCGGGAAATTTCTATTATAAAGGTAAACCTATTCCCAAAGGAATTAAAATTGAACAAATAAAATGAAAATAATCCAACGACAACAAAAATGGATTGTTCTACTTACAGTATTGATAATATTTTTCTTTCTTCCTAATTTTTTTGCTGGAAAATATATTTTAGATAAGCCAGAAAATTCTGATTTAGCTTATCAATGGTATCCTTATTTTCATTTTTTAAAAGATTCTTATATAATTCACAAAACATTTCCTCTCTGGAATCCTTATGACCTCTGTGGGATTCCTTTTTTAGCTTTCTTTCATACTAGCTCTCTTTATCCATTAAAATGGATAGAGCTTTTTTTTAATTTTGGAAGAGGGGTTAGTATATCTATATTTATCCATTTTTTAATTGCTGGTCTGGGAATGTATTTTTTGTTTCGTGAACTTAATTTTCAACCGCTCTCTTGTATTATATTAAGTTTGAGCTATCTTTTTTCTGGATTTTATTTTACTAATCTTAATTTCTTCCCCAGCTTTTATACAGCCAGTTGGCTTGGATGGATATTTTTCTTTTTTCTCAAATTTATTAAAAGCTCTTATTTTATTTATGCATTAGGGCTAATTATTTCTTTTTTATTTGCAGTTTTTGCTGGTGATATTGAAATACTAAACTTTTTCTTACTTGGGATAGTATTGTTTTTTTTATTCTCTTGGAAAAATTTTTCTATTTCTTTTAAAACTTTGCCTGTGATTTTTATATTTTTTATCATTGGTTTTTTGTTTTGTTTACCTTTACTTTTACCTGGTTTAGAATTGCTTATTCATTCAATCAGGTCTCCTTTAGCAGAGACAAAAATTCAAATTTCCTTCTCCATAAAACAGATATTACAATTGCTTATTGTAATACTATTTTCATTTATTTATCCTATTCCTTTTAAGGAGTTTAAATATCAGCCTCTTTTTGGCATAAATCATTTTTATCTCGGGATTATTTCTGTTTTTGCATTTATTATTGGTTTAAAAAAGTCTTCTTTTTCTAAAAAAATAAGTTGGATTCTTGTCATATTTTCTATTTATTTTATTTTCTCTTTAAATCCTCTGTTTCATAAAGCTATTTCTTGGATACCTATTCTAGGACAAAGTATTGTTCCTTATAGATTACTACCTTTTTTTGAAATTATTTTTCTTATAATTGCTGGATATGGAATGGAATATATTTTTTCATTGAAAAAGGTTCATCTAAATTATAAGTTTTATATTATATGTATTGGTTATTTTCTTTTAGCTTTAAGTTTAAGTTTGATTTTTAAAAAGGATTTTCCCTTTGGAGGATTTGAACTACGACTTTTCATTGGTATCTTACCAGTTATTTTTTGTTTTACATACCAAAGATTTCCATTAAAAACTATATTTTTCGTGCTTTTAGCTTTTGACATTTATTTCTGGTCATTATTACATCTACCTCGTTCTGATGGTAAGAATTTCCGACTTCATCCTTATTTAATTTCTTCACTCAAAAACTCTGACCCAATTTTTAGATATTTTATTTTTAACACTGCACCACTTGACCCACAGCTTCCTTTTTCTGCAGGAATGATTTTAAAAGCAGACACAATTGACTCATGGATAAGAGTTCCTTTATATAAATATGCTCAATTTTTAAATCTTATTTTTCCACAATGCTTTAAAAAGCAGAATGGTAAAATCACTTTTTATGACCAGCTTTCTATTCGTTTTCTTAAAAATATATCATCAAATAAATCTTATTTATTTAATCTTCTAAATGTTCGCCTTTTTATCAGTCGTTTTGAATGGGAAAACTGGAAGCAAACTCCTTTAAATCTCAAACTTATTTCAAAACAACCTTTATTTTTATATGAAAACCTTTCGGCTCTTCCGCGAGCATTTTTTGTTAAGAAAATTCGTTATTTTCCAGATAACCGAGCGATTTTTAATTTTATCAAAAATAAAACTTTTGATTATAAAAACGAAATTCTTCTTAAACGAGAAAAAAATATTATATCCCTTACCAATAACTCTGTAAATATTCGTAATGGGAAAATATTTTTGAAAAGAATCAATCCATCCTATCTTCTTATTAACCTTTATACTCCTGCTGATTGCTGGCTTTTTATAAGTGAAACATATTTTCCTGGTTGGAAAGCAGAACTAGATAAAAAAGAAATAAAAATTTATGAAGCTGATTATATTTTCAGAGCCATCTTTGTGCCTAAAGGTAGGCATCAGCTGAAATTAATTTACAAGCCAATTTCATTTGTTGTTGGGCTTTATTTCAGTTTAGCAAGTGTAATGTTTCTTTTGATAGTATCTGTATTGGTAATATTTATGAAGAATCAATCTAAATTGAAGATATAAGTTTTATCTAGCTCAATCTGAAAATTCTTATCTTTAATCTGCACATTAAATTTTCTCCTAGTTAAAGTATTATAAGGGTCAGAAAGAATTAGTTGAATACTTTTTGCTTCTAAAAGAGAATTACCATCTATACTTTTTAAATTAACTCTGGGAAGATTCAACCCTGCATCAATTTTGTAAAAAACATTTCGGGAAGAAAAATCTCTTGCTTCACGAATAAATCCTTTAATCTTATAAGTCTGCGGAAAAATAAATCTCTCCTCTTGATAGCGCTCAAGAATCATCTCCATTGTAAAGGCACTGCTCCAGCCGAATTGAAATGAACAATATCCGCCATCTGAGTGTTTGTTTTTATACTTGCCTGTGCGTGGGTCATAAGTTTCATAAATTCCTTTCATTCCGTTTTGGTCTGCCATCATCTCCAAAAGCCTCCTTCTAAGCTCCTGCGCCTCTTTTTCATAACCGTATTTAAAAAGCGTCTCCAGCGCTGAATAAGCGCTGAAAAGCCAGATGCTTCCCATCCATCCCGGAATATCTGGGTTAAAATATGGGTCATTGTAAGCAACCACAGGAATTGGGTATTTGCCGAAAAACTCCTTTGGATTCAAAAGATGCTTTTCTATTACTGCTCGGGCTTTTCTCTCATCAAGAGTTGCGCCAGCAAAAGCAGGAAACCAAATAGCAGGAGTCAGCACCTTAAAGTGATGATATTTCTTTGAGCCAATCCAGCTGTAAGTATCAAGCCAGCAGGCGCAATCTTTGTCCCAAAGAATCTGGTCAATGCGCAGGGCAAGGCTTTTAGCTTCTTTTTTCCAATATTCTGCCTCATCTCTTTTCCCCAAATCCTCAGCCCATCTGGACATTGCCAGATAGTAAAAATACATCCAAGAATTTAAATCCACATTGTCCAGAGGCTTAAACTGATAGCCCAGAACCTCGCCCAAATATCCCCAGTAAGGTATAAAAATCAACTTAGGAACATAATTTGCCCGAGGAGAATTATCCCACCCACCTTCATCTTGGCTTAAATACTCAAAAAGACCATTTCGGTTCTGATCACGCGCCCTTTTCCACCAGCGGATAAATAGCTTGCTTTTTTCATAAAGCTCCTTTTCAAATTCCCTGCTGGCGGGTTCAAGCGGATAGCGAGAGATCATTTTCATTCCTGCGTATCCGAACACTGGCGGTTGGGAATGCGGGGTTAAAGGCTTTGCCCGCTCATCTGCCATATGAGCGACAAACCCATCAGAGCGCTGGGATTGAAAAATGGTGAGAATAACATCACGAGCACGCTCAGGCGCAAACTCGCTATAGCCTATTGCTTGAAATCCGCTATCCCATAGCCAGAACCAGTTGTAATGAACCTTGGTGGGAACACAAGCCCAGTATTTCATCTTTCCACGAGGAGCATAAAGCGCATTTTCAAGCGCAGTCGCAGACATAAAATAGAGCTCGTAAAAATCCTTTTCGCTTGCAGAAAGATGAGGCGTGGGAAGGGAGCGGAAAAATTCTTCACGAAACGCAAGCATATTTTTCCAAGCTTGGTCTATGCTGGTGAAATTTCTCAGCGCCTGCTTTGCCAGTTTTTGCGCCTGCTCTGGACTGTCCGGCGAATATCCAAACACAAACCAAAACTCTTTTTGCTCGCTTGGGGCAAGTTTAAGCTCCTCTCCCCTGAGCTGGAAATATCCTGCTCTTTCGCCCTTCTCAACCTTGAATTTGGGCAGGGACGGAATAATAGCAAGAAAATTCTTTCCGCCTGCAAAAGTGGGCTGAACCCGAAATTTTAAAACCAAGAACTTGCCAAGCATCTTCTGCGAAACCTTTTGCGCCTCTTTTTGGAAATAAAATATTGGCACAAGATAAAGGGTTTTGGGGCTGATGTTTTTCAGCTTGACCCCAATCAAATACTGGTCTCTTGCCAAAAAAAGCGCAAATGCCTGAGCAGAAAAATCATCAAAATCCGCCTGCTCCTTCCAGCCAAAATATTCAAAATGAATATGGCGCTCTTTGGCGTCCTTGATGAGCTTACCATCTTTAATGAACCTGACCGAGCTTATCCCAACCAGTCCTGTGCGTGAATAATCAAGAATATGCACGCCAGTTGCGCAGGCATAATGCCGAACAGAGGCAAACTCCCTGCTCTCCACCCCAGCTTTAATCCCAAAATGGCTTCCGAATGGGCTAAGCGGTCCGCCGTTGTCCCGAAAGCGAGTTTGAAATTCAGAAACATAGCTGGGCGCACCAGAAAAATATACCCCTTTTGTCCATTCAACTTCTTGCGCAAAAGCAGATACAGCCCAAAATACCAGCACTAACAAAAGCGATTTTAAGAATAAAACCTGCTTTCTCATCTCGCTCCTCCTAAAAATTTCTCCTGCAATATTTTAGCAGAAATTATTTTAAAATTTGACAGACAAATTCTGCTAATTTAATTTTAAAGAAAAAAGCGAGGTGAAAGAAATGGCAAAGGTTCTCTTGGTGGTAGATATGCTGGAAGGATTTTTAAGACCCGAGTATCCGCTCTACTGCGGAAAGCAGGCAGAAGAAATCATTCCCTTTGTGAAAAATAAAGTAGAGGAATATGCGAAATCAGGCGAGCTGGTGATTTTCATTGCTGACAACCACGACCCAGATGACCTTGAATTCAAGCGCTTCCCGCCTCATTGCGTAAAAGGCACCAAAGAAGCAGAGGTGATAAGCGAGCTTAAAGGCATTGCCAAAAGGGAAATCATTGTTCCCAAACGCAGATTCTCTGGATTTTACCAGACCAATCTTGAGGAAATTCTTGCCAAGGAAAAGCCAGAACTAGTGGAAGTGGTCGGAGTTTGCACCAATATCTGCGTGCTTTATACAGTTGAGGAGCTTGCCAATCGGGATTATAAAATCCGTGTTTACAAAAACGGCGTTGCCAGCTTTGACCAATCCGCTCACGAATGGGCGCTTAAGCAAATGGAAAGCGTGCTCGGCGCAGAAATTGTTTAAAGCCACCTAAAACGAGGGAGAATTTAATGGAAAAAATCCAGCTTGGCTATGGCACACATCCTTTAGAAATAACCCCGCCCAAAAACATCGTTCAGATTTTAAAACCCAATCCAATGCCTGCCTGCCCAGATGTAGTGGCAGAGCTTGAGCGTGCTTTATCTTCACCAATTGATGCGCCCAAGCCCGAGGAGCTTTACAAGCCGGGAATGAAGGTTTGCATTGTTGTTTCAGATAAAACTCGCATCTTTCCTAAAAATGAGATGATTTGGGCGCTGGTCAGGCATCTGCCGGAATTGAACAAAAAAGATTTAACAATTGTCATTGGCGGTGGCAACCATAACCCTGCTCCGCCCCAAGAGGCTGGAATAAGTGAAGAAATAATCAATCAATTTGAGGTTATTGTTCACCGCTCCTTTCCGCAAGATGATATGAAGGAAATTGGAGTGAGCAAGCGAGGAACACACTTTAAAATTCATCCTAAAGTAGCAGAGGCGGATTTGGTTTTTGGTCTTGGTCAGGTCAAGCCCCATTATTTTGCAGGCTATGCAGGTGGAGCAAAAGCAATTATTCCAGGAGTGAGTGCGCTTGAGACAATTATCCAAAACCATCTTCTCCAAAGAGACCCCAAAGCAGAGCTGGGAAGAGTTAAGGGCAATCCTTTCCGTGAAGATTTGGAAGAGGTAATTAATTTTATGCCCAATCTTTATATTTTTAATGTTGTGATGAATGGAGAAGGCAAGCTGGTGCGGGCATTTTATGGTCATCCGCAAAAGGCGTATCAGCCTGCGCTTGAGCTGGCGAGAAAAATCTGTGAGGTTAGAGCAAAAACCGCTCCGCTGGTGATTGTCTCCGCGCCTCTTCCTCTTTCCATTGACCTTTATCAAGCGACCAAGCTTGTTGCTCCTGCTCTTAAGGTCTGCCAGCCAAATGGCATAGTTATTGTCTGCGCGCAAGCGCCTGATGGACTGGTGCAAAAAGAAGCAATTATGAAGGTAATCTGGCCAATTGGCTTGCCAAAGTATTTAAAAGAAAATGTGGATATTTATCTGGTGAGCGATGTTCCCAAAGAAGATGTTGAACAAACTTTCTTCAAATACACGCCCAGCTTTGAAAAAGCCCTAGAGTATGCTTTGGAAAAGCTCGGAGATGACCCTGAAACAATAATCATTCCAGACGCAGGCTTAATCGCACCTGTGGTTGAAGGCGACCAACCTGAAGAATGGTAAATTTTTGTCAAAACAAAATCCGCGCTTCAAATCTATTAGAATTAACTGAAAAATAGTCTAGAAAATTTTGGCATTCAAAAATTTTTAATAAATTAAATAAAATTTTACTTATTTCATAGAACATTTAAACCAAAATTCTATAAAAGTAGAATTTCTTTCAGCCAGAATATTTTAAGGAGGGATAAGATGCTACGGCAAAAAAGCTTTGGCATCTCGGTAGGAATTTTTCTCGGTTTATTTTATTTTTATCTTTTTATTTTTTCGCTCGCAAGCCATCACCCTGAGATAGCGCAGGTGCTGAGCTTGTTTTATTTTCATCTTCTTCCCATCTCCTATTTTGGCGCTTTTCTTGCCTTAATCTTTGGTTTAATTGACGGCTTCATTTTGGGCTGGCTCTTTGCCCTGCTCTATAATTTCCTTTCTTTTCGGGAATGGATTGAAAAGAAAGACTCTAAACCAGCTGAGCTATAAAGCTTGGTTTTGAGCCTGCGTCGTGCTACGATAATCAGGAAATGGGATTTAAAAATCTGCGTGATTTTATTAGGGCGCTTGAGGAAAGGGGCTGGCTTAGGCGGATAAAAACCGAGGTCAGCGCAGAGCTTGAGATAAGCGAGATTTACGACCGAGTGGTGAAAAAATCCGGACCCGCCCTACTCTTTGAGCGGGTGCGAGGCTCGGATTTTCCAGTTTTGATCAATGCCTTTGGAAGCTATGAGCGAATGGCTCTTGCTCTGGGAGCTGAAAGCCTAGATGAACTGGCAAAAAGATTTGACCAGCTTTTAAGCACGCCTGCGCCTGAGGGCTTTTTGGACAAGCTCAAGCTCCTTCCCAGGCTGATTGAGCTTTCCAAAATTCCACCCAAGCTCACAAGCTCTGCTCCCTGCCAAGAAGTGGTTATGGAAAAGCCAGATTTAAGTAAATTTCCTATTTTAAAATGCTGGCCTGGTGATGGTGGGAAATATATCACTCTGCCAATTGTCATTACTAAAAGCCCGAAGACAGGCATTCGCAATTTGGGAATGTATCGGCTTCAGGTTTTTGATGAATGCACCACAGGAATGCACTGGCATCCGCATAAAGGTGGCGCCCAGCATTACCGAGAGGCAGAGGAGCTTGGAGTAAGGCTTGAGGTAGCTGTTGCTTTGGGCGCAAGCCCTGCTTTGATTTACTCAGCCAGCGCTCCCTTGCCTGAAGGGCTTGATGAGTATCTTTTTGCTGGGTTTTTGCAAAAAGAGCCGGTAAGCATTGTCAAAGCAAAAACCGTTGACCTTGAAGTTCCAGCAGAGGCAGAGATTATCCTTGAAGGATATGTTGAGCCGAAAGAGAGGCGTCTAGAGGGTCCCTTTGGCGACCATACTGGATTTTACTCACCGCCAGAGCCATATCCAGTATTTCACATCACCTGCATCACTCACCGCAAAGATGCGATTTATCCTGCCACTGTTGTGGGAAGACCGCCAATGGAAGATTGCTTTATGGCAAAAGCAACAGAGAGAATCTTTCTTGTCTTTTTGAAAAAAATCTTTCCAGAAATTGTTGACCTAAACCTTCCCATAGAGGGAATTTTTCATAACTTCGCCTTTGTCAGCATTGATAAGCGCTATCCAGGGCATGCTTATAGAATTATGTATGGTCTCTGGAGCTTGGGACAAATGATGTTTACCAAATGGATTATTGTCTTTGATAAAGATGTCAATGTTCAAGACATCTCAGAGGTGCTTTGGAGGCTGGGGAATAATGTTGACCCGCAAAGAGACATCATCTTTGTTCCAGGACCTGTTGATGTACTTGACCATTCTGCTTCTAAGCCTGGGCTTGGTAGCAAAATCGGAATTGATGCCACCAAAAAATGGAAAGAAGAAGGATTTGAGCGCACCTGGCCTGATGAGATTAAAATGAGCGAAGAAATCAAGGAGCTGGTAAGCAAAAGGTGGAAGGAATATGGAATTGATTAAAAAATTTTTCTCCAAGCTGGGCATAATTTTTAAGGACATCAAGCTTGCGCACAGTATTTTTGCCCTTCCTTTTGCCCTGCTCAGTGCTTTTTTGGCAAAAGAGGGAGTTCCCGGAGCAAGGGAATTTTTCTGGATACTGGTGGCAATGGTAAGCGCAAGAAGCGGAGCTATGGCTACTAATAGGCTTTTAGATGCTGAAATAGATGCACGCAATCCCCGCACTGCAAATCGTGCCCTTCCCAGCGGAAAATTAAAAAAATCCGAGATGCTCGCTTTTATCATCGCTAGTTATGCGCTTTTTATTTTTTCTGCCTACAAGCTCAACTGGCTCTGCTTTTTGCTAAGCCCGTTTGCAGTGGCTTGGATTAGCTTTTATTCCCTAACCAAGCGCTTCACTCTGCTGAGCCATTTTGTCCTTGGAGCATCACTGGCAATGGCGCCAATGGGAGCTTGGCTTGCCATCAAGCCGAAGTTTGAGCTGGCACCTTTTCTGCTCAGCTTTGCTGTGGTCTTCTGGGTAGCTGGATTTGATATCCTTTATTCATTTCAGGACATTGAAATTGACCAAAAAGAAGGGCTTTTTTCCCTTCCAAGATTTTTGGGCATAAAGAAATCTCTTATCATTGCACGCGTGCTTCATTTTTTGAGCTTTTCTTTTCTTCTCGGGCTTTATTTTATTGCCAAGCTTAATTGGATTTATCTTTTTGGACTTGGTCTGGCAGGTGCGCTTTTTATCTATGAACACTCACTAGTAAAGCCTGATGACCTCTCCAGACTTGATGTAGCATTTTTTAATATCAATGGTTGGATTAGCATAAGCATTTTTATCTTTGGAGCAATCTCTGTGGTTTTGGCAAAATGAAAATGATTGTTGTTGCCATAGGTGGAGCCAGCGGAGCTATCTACGGAGTTAGGCTGGTGCGCTGGCTGGTTAAAAATGGCTATGGGGTTGATTTCCTCATCAGCTCAGCAGGAAGAAAAATCTTTGCCTATGAGATAGGCGAAGTGCCAGAAAGTGAAGAGGGCTGGAGAAAATTCTTTAAAGATGAAAATAACTTACTCAAATACTATGATGAAAACGATTTTTCTGCACCGCTGGCAAGCGGAAGCGCCAAAAGAGACGCAATGGTGATTATTCCCTGCTCTATGGGCTTGGTGGGAAGGATTGCAAATGGAATTTCATCTAATCTAATTGAGCGCTGTGCTGATGTTATGCTCAAAGAGTCCAGACCGCTGGTGATTGTTTTTCGTGAAAGCCCGCTTAATCTTATTCATCTGAGAAATCTCCTTCAGCTTAAAGAGGCAGGGGCAGTTATTATGCCTGCATCTCCTGGGTTTTACTTTAAGCCTAAGACCATTGATGAGCTGGTTGATAGATTTATCGGCAGGGTGCTAAAAAATCTGGGAATAAAAAATGAGCTTGAGGGAGAATGGGGAGATGGCGAGAAAGCAAGATGACCATCAATACCTTTTCCGCTTTCATTGCGCAGATTTTGAAATTGAATTTAGAGGAGATGAAGAGTTTGTTCGGCATCAGCTTAAAAAATATGAGGCAAAGGTTATGGAAAAGCTCCGTCAGCTCCTTTTGGAAAGCAGGGAGCTTTTAGGAGAGGATATATATGAGTCAGAGCAGGCTTCTTCAAGCTGGAAAGCAAAAAGGTATGAGAGTAAAAAATCTTCTTCTCATTACAAAAAGAGCCAGCAGAGTGCTCATTCGCAGGCAGGGTTAGCTTCTTCTCAACGATTTCATAAGCATCTTGAGCTTGAATCAGCATCGGAGCTGGAAATTGATGCGCAGGCGCTCCGCCAGCTTTTTGAAAAATATCATCCACAAACTCATCACGACCGAGTAATGATTTTTGCCTACTATCTGGGAAATGCGGGCAGGGACAGCTTTGGCACTTTTGAAATCAATCGTTGTTATCAAGCATTGGGTGAAAAACTTCCTGCCAATTTGTATCTTGTGCTTAATAACGCAACCCGAAGTGGATTTTTATCAAAAGAAGAGAGAGCTGGCAAAGTAAAATATCGACTGACTTTTAAGGGCAAAAGATATGTTGAAAACGGGCTTCGGCTGGACTAGCTTTTCTGATTATCTTGGTGGAAAGTCTTTTGAGCAAATACGACTTGGCGAGTAAGCTTATTTCTCTTCCTTCTCCTCGTGAAGAACCACCACCTCAATAATGGAGCGAGCAGTTGCTTTTTTGACCAAAAAGGTAAAATCCTGCCAGCGAAGAATTTCCCCTGTTTTGGGTATGCGCTGGAATTTATCCAATAAAAATCCTGCCAGAGTTTCATATCCGTTTTTGGGGAGGTTCCAGCCAAAGGTCTCGTTAATCTGGTCAATTTCCATTCGGGCATTGATAAGCCATCTGCCAGTTGCCAGCTTTTTAAACATTGGTTTTTTCTGCTCGTGCTCATCTTCAATTTCACCAATTATTTCTTCAAGTATATCTTCTCGGGTAATTATTCCCACACAGCCGCCATATTCGTCCACCACCACTGCGAACTGAAAGCCCTCTCTCTGCATTCTCTCCAAAAGCTCATCCACAGGCATTGTTTCAGGAACAAAAGTCACTTTTCGGGTAAGGTCTTTGAGCTTTTTTGTAGCTGGGCTGGAAATCAAATCCCTGCTTTCAACTAGTCCTATGATGTTATCTATTCGGTCACGAAAAACAGGATACCGAGAAAAAGGATATTTTGATGCTATTTTTAAAGCTTCCTTAACAGTTAAATCCTCTTTCAAAGCCCTTACATCTACAAGAGGAATCATCACCTCGCTCACTTTGGTCTCACTAAAACGAAATACTCTATGAATCATCTGCTCTTCTTGGGTGGGGAAAGAGCTTTTTGCCCTTTGCTGGGTAAGAAGAAGCCTTAACTCCGAACGAGAAATAAATGCACCAGCCTCTCCCTTTTTTCCGCCCAGAAGCCTGCTCGCCCCTTCTGCTAAAATAGCAAGAACCCATACCAGAGGATAAAACAACCAAGAGAAAAACCAAAGCCCCAAAAGCGCCTTATCTGCCAGCTTCTGCGCATACTCCTGAAAGGCTATTTTTGGAACCATCTCACCAAAAATCAACAGAAGCGGTGACATAATCAAAAGCGTGTAAAGCTCTCCCACCTCTCCAAACTTTCCCCGAAAATAAAAAGTCGCCAGAGTGCTGGAAGCAACCACACATAAATTGGTGCCAATAATATGAGTTCCAAGAAGATATTGAGGCTGGGATTGAAACTGGTCAATAATTTTACCAACCAGGGATTTTTCTCCCACCTGTTTTTTTAACAAAAGCTTATTAGCACTGACAATGGCAATTTCTGCTCCTGAAAAAAACCCTTCAAAAATAATAAGACAAAATACAACAGCAATAAGTAAAATCGGGCTGGTCATTTCTTCTTTTCCACCTCTACTTTGTGTATTCTTCTTCCCCTGATTTCTTTTACCCGAAAGCAATATCCTTCTCGCACAATCTCCTCTCCTACTTTGGGCACTCTTCCAAATTCATTAAGTAAATACCCAGCAAGGGTTTTTATGCCAGGAGCCTGAAGCTTGGTTTTCATCTTTTCATTAAAATCCCTCAGCTCCATTCTTCCCAAAACTTCCCATTTTCCCTCGCTGACCTCTCTAATTTCCTGCTCATCTTCCTCTGCGCTTTCACCAAAAATCTCTTCTAAAAGGTCTTCTAAAGTCACCATCCCTATTACTTCGCCATATTCATTAACAACCAGCGCAAAATGAATTCTTTGAGTAAGAAAATCTCTGAGCAGGTCTTCAAGCTTTTTCTGAGGCGGAACGCAATAAGGTGGATGAAGGAAATCCCTGATTGATTTTTCTCCCTTTTGGGCTTCCAGCTGAATTAAATCCTTAGCGCTTAAAATTCCAACCACTTGGTCTGGCTCTTTTTCATATATGGGCACACGGGAATAACCGCTTTCTAAAAACCTGCGCTTAAGCTCCTGATAGTCTAGGTCAATGGGCAAAGAAAAAATCTCCTGCCTGGGAGTCATAACCTCTGCCACTCTCAAGTCGCCGAACTCAAATATGTTTTTAATAAGCTCATATTCAGTCTCATCAATGATTCCCTGCTCCTCGCTTATCTCCACCAATTTAAGCAAATCTTCTTCCTCTAACCCCTTAATACCCTCGCTGATGCGAATCCCCAAGATATAAAGCACCAGCTCGCTTATTCTTCTCAAAAAATAGCGAATGGGAAAAATTATCCGATGAAACCAATAAAGAGGAGCGGTCATAAAATAGGCAAGGCGCCTTGCGAACCTAACGCCAATGGTTTTGGGAATGACCTCACCAAAAACCAGAATCAAGCTTGTGCTTACAAGCATACTGATTAGGCTTAAAGCCAAAGGGTCTTTTTTGGCTTCAACTGGGGCTAGGTCAATGTATAGATAAGCAAAAACAGATGCAATTAAAATAGAGATAATAATATTAACAATTTCATTCCCAATTAAAATAGAGCTGATTAATCTTTTGGGCTGATTAAGCAGATGCTCAAGCTTGTTTTTTAATTTAGGATGGGCGGATTCAAACTCACCAAGCCCACCCCTTCCAATCAAGCTGAAGAATACGGTTTCTGCGCTGGAAAAAAATCCGCTCAAAAAGAGAAGCACAAAAGCGAAAATTAGCTTAAGCTCAACTTCCAGGCTCATCTTTCAAATTTTCCTTTGCAGGAAAATGCTCAAACCAAGGCTTGGGCGCTGGATAAGGACTGCCATCAGGAGCAATAATAACCACCTCGTTTTTTTCTGCTGGCTGAATTTCCCCTATTTCAGTTATAGGCAGGTCCAGTTCAGCGCTGATTTTGTTTATCTCCTCTCTGAATTCTTCAGGAGCAGTGAACAAAAGCTCATAATCCTCTCCACCGCTTAAAATAAGCTGAATCGCCTCTTCTTTCTGCAATGGCTCATTGTGAAAATATTTCTTAAAATCTTGGCTTAAAGGAATTTTGTCCAGATAAATCACTGCCCGAAGCGGAGATTTTTTTCCGCTTTCTTCAATGATATGCTCAAGGTCTAGCATCACCCCATCACTGACATCAATCATTGCTCGAGCAATTTCTGCCAGCCTTATCCCTGCTTCTATTCTCGGCTTGGGGTCAAAATGCTTGAGAATAAGGCTGGAATGATGAAGGTCAGAAATATCCAGCTCCTCGCTCTGGGCTTTTTTGAGAATCTCAAATCCTAAAGAAGCATCCCCAACCGTGCCAGTTAACCATATCTTATCTTTTGGCTGAGCAGTGCTTCTTAAAACTGGCTTTTCTTTTGCAGGATGACCAATTATTGTCACTGCTATGCTCAACATTGGGCTGGCAGTGGTATCTCCGCCAATAATATCAACCTTATGCTCAACCGCTACTTCTAAAAATCCCTCTAAAAGTTCATCAACATAATCCAGCTTAATCTCTTTAGGAAATCCCACTCCAACAAGGGCATAATCAGGCACTCCCGCCATCGCAGATATGTCAGATAAATTAACAGAAAGGGATTTTCTTCCTAATAATCTAGGAGGAATCATATCTTTGATGAAATGAACCTGGTCAATCAAAAGGTCGCAGGTGACAAGAAGGCTCTCCAATCCTTTGAGCCAAGCAGTATCATCACCTATTCCTAATACTACCCCTTCTTTTATAGCAGGAGAGCGTGCTCTGACTTTATTAATCCAGCCCCTTTCGCCTATGTCGCTGAGTTTCAAACCTTGCTTATTATCTATTTTCCACCAGCTTTGGTTTTTTTCAAGCTTTTGCCAACCGCCTGAACAGATTTAGCTTTTTTCTGTTGAGTCTTCTTTTTCTTCCTTTCTTTCTCTTTCCGGGCACTTTTTATTGATTTGATTTTTAATCCACCAACCAAACTAGCATCAAGCACATCTTCCATTGTTTTTGCAAAAATGAAATTGATTTGGCTTCTGAGATTTTCAGGAATCTCCTCAAGGTCTTTTTTGTTCCGCTCAGGTATAATGACATTTTTTATTTCACTCCTAAGAGCAGCCAGTGCTTTTTCCTTTAAACCACCAATAGGAAGCACCCTTCCCCTGAGAGTGATTTCTCCAGTCATTGCGACATCTTTTCGCACAGGTATGCCAGTCATTGCGCTGATGAGCGCTGTTGCCATCGTCACACCTGCGCTAGGACCATCTTTGGGAATAGCACCAGCAGGAACATGTATATGCACCTCTTTATCTTCAAAAAATTCTGGGCTAAGCCCGAACTCAGGCGCTATTCGCTTGGCATAGCTGAGAGCTGCCTGAGCGCTCTCCTTCATCACCTCCCCCAGATGACCTGTTAAAATAAGATTCTTCTTGCCCTTAACTATACTCACCTCCACCCTGAGAATATCTCCGCCTGTTCCTGTCCATGCCAAGCCAGTGGCAACACCAACTTCATCTTTTTCCAACTCCTCTTCAGGCAGGTATTTGGGTGGTCCGAGAAACTCATGGAGATTTTCTGTTATCACCACCACTTTTTTCTTATTACCCTCTGCTATTCTCCTTGCAACTTTTCTGCAAACGCTTCCGATTGAGCGCTCAAGATTTCTCACACCCGCCTCACGGGTGTATTGAGCAATGATCATTTTAAGCGCATCATCAGTAAATTCAATGTATTTTTTGCTAATTCCGTTCTCTTTCATCTGTTTGGGAATGAGATACTGTTTGGCAATCTCCATTTTCTCCTCAAGCGTGTATCCTGGAATTTCAATAATCTCCATTCGGTCGCGAAGAGCAGGTGGAATTGGGTCAACCAGATTAGCAGTGCAGATAAACATCACTTTGGAGAGGTCAAAAGGAAGGTTGATGTAATGGTCACGAAAGCTCCAGTTTTGCTCTGGGTCTAAAACCTCAAGCAGAGCAGCAGCCGGGTCGCCCCGAAAGTCCACTCCCAGCTTATCAATCTCATCTAACATAAAAACCGGGTTGTTAGAGCCTGCCTGTTTAATTCCCTGAATAATCCTTCCGGGCATTGCGCCAACATAAGTGCGTCTGTGCCCACGAATTTCCGCTTCATCACGAATACCACCAAGACTCATTCTCACAAATTTTCTTCCCATTGCCCGGGCAATGGACTGCCCCAGACTGGTTTTTCCCACACCGGGCGGTCCCACAAAGCAAAGAATTGGTCCTTTCATCTTGGGATTAAGCTTGCGCACGCTGAGATACTCAAGGATACGCTCCTTAACTTTTTCAAGGTCGTAATGGTCTTCATCTAAAATGCGCTTTGCACGCTTGATGTCAAGATTATCTTTGGTGCTTTTGTTCCAAGGAAGCTCAACCAGCCATTCCAAGTAGCTCCGCACCCAGCTTGCCTCCATTGCATCCGGATGCATCATCTCCAGCTTGCGGAGCTGTTTTAAAGCCTCTTCTTCTACCTCTTTGGGCATTTTTGCCTTTTCAATCTTTTCGCGAAGCTCGGCTACTTCTGCGGTTCTCTCATCAATCTCTCCCAGCTCTTTTTGAATGGCTCTGAGCTGTTCACGAAGGAAGTATTCCCGCTGGGTCTTACTCATCTCCTCTTTTGCTTGGCTCTGAATACGCACCTGTATCTCCAATAGCTCAAGCTCTTTAGCAACAAGTTCATTTAATTTTTTCAATCGCTCGGTTGGGTCAACAATTTCTAAAAGCTTCTGAGCATCCTCAACATTAAGCCCGATATTAGCAGCAACAAGGTCGCAAAAACGGGCAGGGTCTTGAAGGCTATCCAGCACCATTATTAAATCAGGAGAAATCATCCTTCCCATCTGCATCATTTTTTCCAAGCCTTCCTTTACATTGCGCATAAGCGCCTCAATCTCCATAGTAATCTCTTTGATTTCTGGCTCGTCGAGAACCTCTATTTTGGTCTGAAAAAATGGCTCGGTTTGAACATACTCTTTAATCTTAGCTCTAGCCAGACCCTGCACTAGAATTTTTAACCTTCCATCAGGAAGGCGGAGCATTCGCATAATCATTCCAGCAGTGCCGATTTCATAAATCCCATCGGGTTTAGGTGTTTCCTCAGCAGGATTCTTCTGAGTGGTGAGCATTATCATTCGGTCTTTGCTAAGGCTCTCATTAACTGCAGAGATAGATGACTCCCTGCCCACAAAAAGAGGAACGATCATAAAGGGAAAAATCACTATATCTCTAACTGCCAGCAGAGGTAGAACCTCTGGAATTTTTATGCTTTGTGCTCCCTCAGGAGCGGGTGGCGCTATCGGCGCTCCTTCTTGAGCCTCGCTAGCTTCTGGGCTAGGCTTTTGGTTTTTATTTTTTTCTTCCATCTTTACCTCCCAGTTAAAATTGGAAAATAAATCATTCAATCTTTATATCTCTTCTCTTACCTCTTCGCTCTTCCACACGAGGAAATTCAATGATTAAAACTCCGTTTTCCAGCTTTGCTTTTGCTTTTGATGTATCACAGGCAACAGGAAGCTCTATCTCACGATAAAATTCACCAAAGATACGCTCAAGGCATAGGTATTGCCTCGTTGACTCAGAGCTCAAGCTAATCTCCGACGAACGATACGCTTTTAAATATAATCGGTTGTGAATAGTATAAGCTTCAATATCTTCTTTTTTTACACCAGGAAGTTCAACCTCAACAATAAGCTTATTTTCCGCTTCATACATATCTACCAGAGGCTCATGAGGCTTTTCCTCTCCAAGCGACGGCTCCAAAAAGCTCTTGAAAGTTCGCTGAAACCTATAAACCACCACATTCCTTTCTTTGCTTTGCTTTGCCATTAACTCCTCCTAACCAAAATCTATAGCAGGCATAGAGGCTTGTCAAGGCTTTTTGAAACTTTAAGATATCTAAAAAAGTATGATGCAAGTGGACAAAGCCAAGGCTTGCTTAAAAATTCTTTCAGGCTTGACAAAAACCATAAACTAGCCATATTAAAAATAGAAGCACCCCCGTAGCTCAGCAGGATAGAGCGAGGGATTCCTAATCCCTAGGTCGCGGGTTCGAGTCCCGCCGGGGGTAATAGTAAAAAATTTTCCCTGCTAGCTGTAATTTCTCCAGCATTCTTTTAAGTTCTTCCTTTCCCTCTGTGCGAAACTCCTCCAATCCAAGCTTTTTTGCGGAGTGCTTGACCGAACCTGAGAAAAAACATATTTCCTCTTACAAAATTGTCAAAATTTACTATTTTTTTGTCAAAATTGACAATCTATATCTGCCTATTAATTCTGGGCAGGTTTTAAACAAAACCAAAAAACATCTTTTATTAAGCTTTTGTGGCTATTTAGACTGATCAACAAAAAAATTTTTATCTGAAATTCTTTAAACTCAGTTAATTTAAATGGATTAAAAGAAAAATGGGGAAGAGCATAACCAGCCCCTCTCATCTAATTTTGGCTTTTGTTTTTAGCAATCAAAGTAAAGGGCAAATTCCCAAGGGACGGGACGGAGCCGGATTTGATTAACTTCTTTTTCCATCTTGTATTTAATCCACATTTCAATGGCATCTTCGGTAAAGACATCGCCTTTCATCAGGAACTCGTGGTCTTCTTCAAGGGCTTTTAGTGCCTCTTCAAGAGAGGCTGGGGTGCTGGGCACGCCTTCAAGCTCCTCGGGACTGAGCCCATAGATGTCTTTATCCAGCGGCTCTCCGGCGGGAAGTTTCTTTTCAATACCGTCAAGCCCTGCCATTAAAATGGCGCTGAAAGCCAGGTATCCATTGCAACTTGGGTCTGGGAAGCGCATCTCAATGCGCTTGGACTTGGGCGAAGGCGAATACATTGGAATCCTGATGGCAGCGGAGCGGTTCCTGCTGGAATAAGCCAGGTTAATGGGCGCCTCAAATCCGGGCACAAGCCTGCGATAAGAATTGGTAGTGGGATTGGTAAATGCGCAGATAGCAGGCGCATGCCGAATCACACCAGCGATGAAATGAAAGGCAAGCTCGCTAAGCCCGCCGTAGCCATTTCCAGCAAATAAGGGCTTTCCATCCTTCCAGAGAGAGATATGAATATGCATACCAGAGCCGTTGTCGTTGAAGATTGGCTTGGGCATAAAGGTTGCGGTTTTGTTGTGCCTGCGGGCGACATTCTTCACCACATATTTGAACCACATAAGCCTGTCGCCCATTTCAACCAAAGGGGCAAACCTCATATCTATTTCAGCCTGTCCTGCGGTTGCTACCTCGTGATGATGGGTTTCAACCTCAATGCCCAGACTTTCAAGCACTAAAACCATCTCGGTGCGGATGTCCTGAAGACTGTCTATTGGTGGCGCTGGGAAATATCCTTCTTTGTAGCGTGGCTTGTAGCCGAGATTGGGATTTTCTTCCCTGCCGGTATTCCAAAAACCCTCTTTGGAATCAAGGAAGTAATATCCGCAGTGTTCGTTTTGGTCAAAGCGGATATCATCCAAGATAAAAAATTCTGCTTCCGGACCAAAATAAGCGGTGTCTGCAATGCCCGTGCTTTTCATATAATTCTCTGCTTTTTGGGCTATCCATCGTGGGTCTCTAGAATATTTTTCTTTGGTAATCGGGTCAACAATGTTGCAGATAAGGCTTAAAGTGGGCTCCTTCATAAATGGGTCAATTTTAGCGGTTTTTGGGTCTGGAATTACCAGCATATCGCTAGCATGAATAGGTTGCCAGCCACGAATGCTTGAGCCATCAATGCCAAACCCTTCTTCAAAGCTCTCTTCTTTAAGCTCGTGAAAAGGTAGAGAAAAATGCTGCCAGAGACCGGGAAAATCCATAAACTTCAGGTCAACCATTTTAACGGAATGCTTTTTCCCAAACTCAATTACATCTTTTGGTTCCATTTTTAATCCTCCTTTTCAATTTGGCTCGGTTTTTGCATAAACTTAATTTCTTGAATAAGCTCTGACCCAGTTATTGGTCCAAAGCTCAAGAGTATTATAAGGAAAAAATTATTTTGTAAAAAACAAGTTAGATTAAAGGAGGTGGAAAAATGAACCTGCAAAGACCAAATGCTAATGAGGCGCTTCAAACCAGCAATCGCTCTCGCCACATTGCTCCTCAATCTGGGCTTTGCACTCGCTGTGTTGATGGTTGTAGGGGAGGTTGTGATTTATTTGTTGCAACTTTTCGTTCCCGAGAACTTCTTTATCCAAGTCCTTTTGGTGAGATCACTGCGGGCGCAGACAAGGATTATCCGGTGGATTACTCTCATCTTAACATTTTGGGATATGCTTTGGGAGCGGAAGGAACTACCCCGGATCCAGACCATGCTACTTTTCCCACGGTTTCTACTGAAACCAGCTTCGGCTTTGAGAGTAAGGTCAAGATGAAGGTTCCAGTTTTTACTGGAGCACTAGGAAGCACAGATATAGCACGAAAAAACTGGGAGCATTTTGCAGTAGGAGCAGCTATCAGCGGCATCAGTTTAGTTTGCGGAGAGAATGTCTGTGGAGTAGACCCAAAGCTTGAGCTGGATAAAAATG
>CAZQJX010000038.1:7840-20179 GCA_964592965.1 uncultured bacterium | reverse complement strand
GCGGAGCTGAAGGCAATATCTCCGCTTACTCCACCAGCACTGACTGTATCGCCAGCAATGAAAAGTCCTTTAATATTGGTCTCATCAACTTTTGGTCTAAAAGGTCTGCTTTGCTCAGGTTTTAGTAGGGCTCCGTTTTGCAGAGGCACAATAATTTTCCGCTCATCAATAACTTTTTTGCTGGCATTTGGGAACATAATCTCAATGTGTTCTCTTAGCTTTTGCTCACATTCTTTCTGATGTTCTTTGTCCTGAGCCTTTCCCCGCTCCATCATCCAGCAAAACACATTCAAATGCTTTCCAGGGGGAGCGAGCGATGGGTCTTCAACTGTGGGAAAATGTGCCCATAAAGGAACGCCCATACCTAAAATTAGCCCGCTTTTGGCGATTGGCTCGTCAGTTGTCCATTCAAGAATAATGCTGGCAGTAGATTCCAAATTTTTAGCAAAATTTACCACTCTCTCGGGAAGAGCATTTTCAGGAACCAGGCCAAGCAATTGGTTAATTGGAGCGCAGAAAACAACAGCTTTTGCTGAATAAGACTGCCTATCAGTTTCAACCGAGTTTACTTTTCCTTCCTTCACCCTAATTTCCTTTACTTCTTCTCCAAGCCGAATTTCTCCTCCCTGACTGATTATGTTATGAAGCTTGCCAATTACCTGAGCGCTTCCACCACGAGGCGTTCCCACTTTTCTTTTTGCCCGAAGCGCCTTTTTCAAAAAATCAATCAGCTCTCCTGCAGAGCAGAAATCTGCCTTTGGAACCATAATGGTAAAGCTTAAAAGGTCAAGAAAGTCCTCAACCACAGGGATTGGCGAGAAGTGCTGGTAATAAAATTCCTTCAGGCTTTTATTAAACCAATCCTCTGGCTGAGAGCGGATTATTTTAATCAAAAGCCTTACTGCCTGCATTCCTGCTTTAAATGACAGAAAAGGCGAGCGAAGTAATTTAATAGGTGAATCTGGTCGGGGAAAGAGCTGTTCCTTGTAATAACAGCGGGGCGAATATTCTGAAGGGACGAAATCAATCCGCTCGCCCAATGCCTTCATAACCGCATAGGCAGGACCATCTTCTGCCAAGCGGTGGCTGTGCTGACCGTATTCTCTATGAAAGCCCTGCTCATCCCGCCAGCTCATTGCTCTTCCGCCAAGAATCTGCTTTTTCTCAATAAGCAGAACCTTATAGCCTTTTTTTACAAGCAGGGCTGAGGTGCTCAATCCTGCGTATCCTGCGCCGATGACTATTACATCCATTTCTTTGCTCCTTCTTAAAGTATTGAAAATATTTTACATAAAGCACGATTTAAAGGCAATAAAAAGTTTTTAATTTGACCAGCAGGATTGTTGCTAATATCATTTTTGCTGAAAATGAAGCTTGAACTTAGAAAAACAGGGCAGATATTATCCAAACAAGCACCTGCGCTTGCGCTTTTAGGACTAATTTTGGCTCTAACTTTGGGCTGGGACGCTTTTATTTCTCCTGAGCTGAGAATTACATCTAAATTTTTCACTGCTCAGAACTTGGGCAACATTTTCCGGCAGAATTCTGAATACGGGCTTTTGGCAGTGGGAATGACCTTTGTTATTCTCACTGCAGGCATTGACCTTTCAGTTGGCTCACTGCTTGCTTTCAGCTCGGTTGTTGTCGCAAGTATGATTGATAAAAACCCTCTCTCCAGCTCTGGTTATGCCTTGTTAGCTATTTTCATTGGCTTGGCAAGCGCATCTGTTTTAGGTGCTATTAATGGCTTGATAGTTGTTTGGGGAAGGATTCAGCCTTTTATTGCCACACTGGCAATGATGAGCATTGCCAGAGGATTTGCTTTTCTCTGGACAGGTGGAAGAGGCATAGATTTAATTGGAGATGAGCCAAAGCTTTTTGAGTTTCTTGGCTCTGATATAGGCTCAGTGCCTGTGCCTGCTATTCTTCTTATTTTGTCTGTGCTTATTTCTTTTATTGTCCTTCACAGAACCAGGTTTGGAAGATTTGTTTATGCTATTGGTTCCAATGAGCAAGCTTCTTATCTTGCGGGTGTGCCAGTGGGAAAGGTGAAAGTTTTGGTTTATACTATTTGCGGATTTCTTTCCGGATTGGCAGCAATGACCTACACAGCAAGAAATTACGCAGGCAGACCTGATGATGGAATTGGATTTGAGCTTGATGCCATTGCCGCAGTGGTTATTGGCGGAACCAATCTTTTGGGCGGAAGAGGAGGAGTAGGCGGAACTTTGGTTGGTGCGCTTATTATTGGTGTGCTTAATAATATTCTTGGCTTGAGAGGGGTTGACCCTAATCTTCAGCGGGTTTTAAAAGGTGCTATTATCATTGCTGCTGTATTGCTTCAGAGGGAGCGGGAAAAAAGTTAAGGAGGAAGAAAATGAGAATAAAAGCATTGATAGCTTTTGTATTTGCACTCGCTTTGGTATTTTCCTGCACAAAATCTCAAGAGCCGGCGAAAAAAACCACCGCTCAAAAACAACCTCAAACCGAACAAAAGGCAACAAAGCACAAATACATTTTTGGCTTCAGTCAGTGCACATTTGAAGACCCTTGGCGGGTGAATATGAATAAAGAAATGAAAGAAGCGGTAAGTAAGCATCCAGAGATAAAACTCATCATTGCCAATGGAGAGAACCGAAACGCCAAGCAAATAGCAGATGTGGAAAATTTTATCGTGATGGGAGTTGACCTGCTTATCATCTCTCCGAGAGAGGCAGCACCGCTTACGCCCGTGGTAGAAAAGGCGTACGATGCAGGCATTCCAGTAATTGTTCTTGACCGAAAAGTTCTTACTGATAAATACACCATATTCATCGGCGCATCTAATTTAGAGATTGGAAGAGAAGCTGGAAAATATGTTGCTGAGAAACTAAGTGGCAAAGGGAACATTGTTGAAATAGAGGGCATTTTGGGCGCGACACCAACGCAGGAGCGCTCTCAAGGCTTTCACGAAATTATTGACCAGTATCCTGAATTAAAGGTTATTTACAAACAGCCCGGAGATTACAAGCGCTCTCCTGCCAGAAAAGTTATGGAAAATGCTCTGCAGGCTTTTGACAAAATTGATGCGGTTTATGCGCACAATGATGAAATGATGATTGGTGCATATTTAGCAGCAAAAGCAGTGGGAAGGGAAAAGGAGATGATTTTTGTCGGCATTGATGGTCAGCGAGAAGCGGTGCAAATGATTCGGCAGGGTCTTTTGGATGCCACTTTTGTTTATCCGAACGGCGCCAAAGAGGCAATTGAATACGGCTTAAAGATTATGCGTGGAGAAAAGGTGCCAAAAGAAGTCCAGCTTCCTACTAGAAGGATAACCAAAGATGAAGCACTTGACTACGAGGGATTTTAACAGCCAAAAATGAGATGGGTTTATGTAGAGGAGCTTAGAGATTATGTTGGCAAAGAGGTTGAGCTGAGAGGATGGGTGTATCATCGCCGAAGCTCTGGAAAGATTCATTTTCTTGTTATTCGTGATGGCACAGGCATCTGCCAGTGTGTTATTTTCAAGCCAGAGGTAAGCGAAGAATTATTTGAGCTGGCAGACCATATTCCTTTAGAAAGCTCAGTGATTATTCGGGGAGTGGTGAGAGAGGATAAGCGTGCTCCTGGTGGGTATGAGCTTGGTGTAAAGGAGCTTGAGGTTGTTCATCGCTCAGAAGAATATCCTATTCAACCTAAAGAGCACGGAGTGGATTTTCTGCTCAGACATCGCCATCTCTGGATACGCTCTCCCCGTCAAAACGCTATTCTCCGCATTCGGCACGAGGTAATTCGTGCCTGTAGAGATTTTTTTGACCAGAGGGGATTTGTTCTTCTTGATGCACCTATTTTCACTCCCAGCGCCTGCGAAGGCACAACCACATTATTTGAAGTTAATTATTTTGGTGAACCTGCTTATCTTACTCAGTCAGGTCAGCTTTATATGGAGGCGGGAGCGCTTGCACTGGGAAAGGTTTATTGCTTTGGTCCCACATTCAGGGCAGAGAAGAGCAAGACAAGAAGGCACCTTACTGAATTCTGGATGGTGGAGCCGGAGGTTGCTTGGTATCATCTGGAAGATGTGATGAATCTTGCAGAAGACCTTGTCTGCTACATTGTGGAGCGGGTGCTGGAGCAAAGAAAAGCAGAACTGGAAAGGCTTGAGCGGAATACCGCTCCGCTTGAGCAAATCAAAAAACCTTTCCCAAAAATAACCTATGACCAAGCCCTCAAGATATTAAAAGAAAAAGGAATGGAGATTGAATGGGGAGAAGATTTTGGCGGTGATGAAGAGACTGTTTTAAGCCAGAATTTTTCCCGCCCGGTAATGATTCATCGCTATCCTGCAAAATGCAAAGCATTTTATATGGCACGAGACCCAGAAAATCCTCAGCTTGCTCTCTGCGTGGATATGCTTGCTCCAGAAGGATACGGAGAGATAATCGGTGGAGGAGAAAGGGAGTGGAGGTATGATGAGCTGGTAGAGAGAATCAAAGAGCATAATCTTCCCCAATCTGCTTTTGAATGGTATCTTGACCTGCGCAGATATGGCTCTGTTCCACATTCTGGTTTTGGGCTTGGTATAGAAAGAACCGTTGCTTGGATTTGCGGAATTCACCATATCCGTGAGACCATTCCTTTTCCGAGAATGCTGGAGAGAATATATCCTTGAGATTTTCTTTATCTTCACTGAATTTGAAAGGCTTTACTTTAAAAATTCCTTATGATAATTTAATTTAATGGAAAGGTATAAGCACAGATGGGATTAGTTGGTAGCTTAGAAGACCTTGGCTTAGGGGATATTTTGCAAATCGTCAGCCTTGCCCGCAAGTCCGGTGTTTTAAATTTAAGCTGTGGCGAGGTAAAGGGGAAGATTATTTTTAGAGACGGGCTGGTGGTTTCTGCTCTCAGCAGTGAAATTAAGAAAAATCTGGGATTACTTTTGGTGCAGGAGGGAATAATCACCCAACAGCAATTAGAGCAGGTTTTAGATGAGGCTAAAAAAAGGCAAGACCCAAATTTTCTTGTCAAGGATTTTTTAAGCCAGCAGTTTGGCATCAGTAGAGAGAAAATAGATGAGGTGATTAAAAAGCAGGTTGAAGAGGTTGTTTTCAGCTTTTTTGAATGGCCAGAGGGTAATTTCAGTTTTGAGCTAATGGAAGTTGAAGATGAAATCAGGTCTTTGAAAAATCCCTGGCGTCAGTTTGTTCTTGACCAGGGCATTTCTCCTCAATATCTGGCAATGGAAGGCACCCGTCTTCAAGATGAGCGAAAGCGAAAAGAAGCTGAACCAACAGTTGGGGTTCTTCCTGGTGAAGAAGAATTTGAGATTAAAGATGAAGAGTTCAAGATAGAGCCGGGTGCAGAAGAAGATTTCAGCTCAGTAGCAGAATTCCTTGAGCATTATGAAAAACAGCAGGCAGAGAGGGCTAAAAAAGAAGCTGAGGCTTCTGCTTTATCTGAGCAGACCTCTTCCCAACTAGCAGAGCAAAGCGTTATTAGCGAGGGAGCAACTTCTCAAAAAGTCGCTTTAAGTGAGCAGGAAGCTGTTGAGCTTAGAAAAGAAAGTTTAGAAGAGCAAAAGCCCGAAGCTATTCCACAACAGCGGGCGGTAATTGTTGCGGTTGATGATGAACCACTTTTGCTTAAAGCCATTTCCGACCATTTCCGACCTATGGGATTTTGGGTGGAGACATATCCTGATGCGGAAAGCGCAGAAAAAAGAATAAATGAGCTCATAGAGCAAGGATTAATGCCGATTATTGTTGCGGATTTGATTATGCCAGCAGGAGCTGGAAAGACCCTTCTGGGCGGACTTGAGCTTCTCAAAAAAGTAAGGAGCTACAATGTTCACCTGCCATTTATCTTATGCACTGATTATGAGAATCAACCAGCACAGAAACAAGCGGAAAAATTAAATGCGGATTATTTCTTCTTTAAGCCAAAAAGTTCGCAGATAGATGAGACGCTATCTTCTCCAGAACTTAGGAATTTCATTCAGGTGCTTGAAAATGCGGTTCAGACTTTGGAAAAAACTCTTCCTCAACCCGCACCTGAAGAGAAAGCAGAAAAAGAAGAAGAGCTTTTTGATTTAGCAGAGGAGCTTCGCAAGGAGCTGGGTGAAGAAGATTTTATTATTCCCGAGCCACCTGAAGAAAAGAGCAGGGGATTGGATATTTTGCGGAATATGATTCAGGAGCTTAATGACCCTAGCTCCAATGGTCAAATAACCCTGCTTGTGCTTCGCTTTGCTGCTGAGCTTATGAACCGCGCGGTTATTTTTGTTGTAGGAAAAGATTATGTTGCTGGACTGGGTCAGTTTGGAATTCAGCTTGATGGTAAAGACCCGGAAAAACAGGTGCGTAAGATGAGAATTCCTCTTAATGAGCCGAGCATCTTTCAAGAAGTAATTGAAAAGCGCATTCCTTTAAAGAAAAAGCTCAAACCAACAA
Organism: uncultured bacterium; assembly: GCA_964592965.1. GTDB lineage: Bacteria > RBG-13-61-14 > RBG-13-61-14 > RBG-13-61-14 > DRUE01 > CAZKMM01. The sequence goes on along the minus strand of CAZQJX010000038.1, from coordinate 13,745 downwards.
AATGGAATAAATATCTAATTGAGAATCTGGGCGGAGTGGAGCCAAAAGAAGTTTTTGTTGCACCGATTATATCCAGTGGTAAAGTCGCCGCTATTCTCTATGGAGACAATGTCCCTGAAGATAAGGAAATTGGTGATACCGAAAGTCTAGAAATTTTCCTTATCCAAGCAGGGCTGGTAATGGAAAAAGCACTTTTAGAGCGCAAGCTAAAAGAAATGGGCAAACCCAGCACGAGCGAAGAAAAAGCCAGCTAAAAATGGTAAAGGATTATTATCAAATTTTGATTGCAGAGGATTCTGCGGTTACACGGGCATTTTTGGTCAATACTTTAGAGGAGCTTTCTGACCGCTTTAACATAATAGAAGCATCAAGTGGTTTTGAGGCGCTAAAGCAACTTCCTCGCGGTAAATTTGACCTGATTATCACTGATATAAATATGCCTGATATTAATGGCTTGGAGCTGATTAACTTTGTCCGCAATAATCCAGAATATGCTCATATTCCTTTGATAGTGGTCACTACCGAAGGGTCTGAAAAAGACAAACAAAAAGGACTTGCGCTAGGAGCAGATGAATATCTGGTTAAACCTATTGACCCAGAGCATTTGCAGAAACTAGTTAAGAAATATCTTAGACTTAATAATCATCTTGAAAACAAGGAGCAAAAGTGAGTGGGATTAATCTAGAAGACTTCCTTTCAGAAGCAGAAGAACTTTTAGATAGGCTTAACAGCGGGCTTTTAGAGCTTGACCAAGCGCTTCGGCAAGGGAAAAAGTTAGACCCAAGCGTTATCAATGATATATTTCGCTCTGCCCATTCCCTAAAAGGCATCTGCGGAATGTTTGGATTTTCTGAAGTGGGCGAGCTCGCCCATAAAATGGAAGACCTGCTTGACCGACTTCGCTTAAGTAAAATCAAACTTACCCAAAAAGGACTTGATATATTGTTCAACGCGGTTGAACAGCTTCGCTCTTTGATTGCCCGCAAAGCGGGTGGAGAAGAAATTCCTTCTTCAGAAATAGAGGATTTTAAAAAGAGACTGGAAGAGGTAGAAGAAGCTCCTGAAGAAGATGACAATGAGCGATGGCTTAAAGAAAGCGGTTTAAGCCCAGAGATTCTTTCTGTGCTTACTGAATATGAAGAGCATCGGTTGGTGGAAAATCTTAAAGAGGGTATGGGCATATACCAAATTAGCGCTACTTTTAGTTTAGGGACTTTTGATGAGGAGCTAACATCTCTTCAGCAAAAGCTCAAAGAATTAGGAGAAGTTATCACCACCCTGCCCAGCGCAGAGGCAAGCACCGAAGACCAGATTACATTTTATCTTTTGCTGGGAAGTGACCGAGCTCTTAAGGAGATAGAAGCAGAGCTTTTTGGCTTTCCTGTTTCTTTAAGCACAGTAAAGCCTGCTAAAAAGCTTAAAGAAGAGCCTGCTATTGTTGAAACACCAGAAAAGCCTGAAAAGATTGAAGCTGAAAAACCTGAAATTGAAGAGGGCATAAAAAGCCTTACCCAGACAGTTAGGGTAAGCATAAACAAACTGGATAATCTGATGAATATTGTGGGTGAATTAGTGCTCAGTAAGAACATAATTTCACAGCTTATTGAAAAGCTTCGGGCTCAACTTGGATTTAATGAGCTGGCAATTGAGCTTTATAAAGCTAACCGCACACTTGAGCGAAAGCTCCAAGAGCTACAGGAAAGCGTATTGGAAGTAAGAATGGTTCCTATCGGTCAGATTTATGATAAGCTTCGCCGAAATGTACGCACCCTTTCAAGAGAGCTGGGTAAAGAGATAGAATTTATAACTGAAGGCGGTGATACCGAGCTTGATAAGCTAATCATAGAAGACCTTGCTGACCCACTTATGCATATCATTCGCAACAGCATTGACCACGGTATTGAGCCAAAAGAGGAGAGAATCAGGCTGGGCAAGCCACCGCAGGGGCAGATTCGTCTGCGGGCTTTTCAGCGTGGAAACCATGTGGTTATTGAAATTTCAGATGATGGCGCAGGACTTAATTTTGAAAAAATACGAAAAAAGGCAATAGAGCGTGGGCTTATCTCTCCTGATGAGGAAGTAAGGGAAGAGGATTTAATTCAGGTGCTTTTTACCCCGGGATTCAGCACCGCTGATAAAGTTAGTGAGGTTTCAGGAAGAGGCGTGGGACTGGATGTTGTTAAAAATAACATTTCTGCGTTAAGCGGTGCCATTGATATTGAGAGCACTCCTGGTGAAGGAACTACAGTCATCATAACCCTACCTATAACCCTTGCTATTATTCAGGCGCTTATTGTCAAAGCAGGTGGAGAGACTTTTGCCATTCCGCTTAATTCGGTTTCCAGCGGGCTGGCTATTCGTCCTGAAGAGATAAAGACCATTGAGGGAAGAGAAGTCATTGAGCAGAGAGAGCGCACTTTGCCTTTGCTCAGGCTAGCTCAGTTTTTTGATTTAAATGGCTCTCAGCCAGAGACAGATGAACTTTATGTCGTAACTGTAGGCATTGCGGAAAAGAGACTGGGAATAGTTGTGGATAGCTTATTGGGAAGGCAGGATATTGTTATCAAGAGCATTGGTGAGGTGCTTTCAGGAATAAAAGGAATTGCTGGTGCAACCGAGCTGGGAGACCAGCGCACCATTTTGGTCTTGGATGTTGTTGGATTAATTGAAGAAGCAACCAAAACTTTTAGTCATCAAGCAAGGGCAAAGAGGAAAGAAGATGTATCTTGAGTTTTATGGCTTTAAAATAAAGCCTTTTGGCAAAAGCCCAGACCCAGAGATGCTTTATTTATCTTCTCGGCACAAGGAAGCTCTGGCAAGAATGGAGCAGGCTGTTGAAGATAGAGAGCTATTGCTTTTAACTGGCGAAATAGGCTCAGGAAAAACAACTCTCAGCAGGGCATTAATTGATAAGCTGGGAGATGAATATAAACCAGCTTTAATCATCAACCCAAGACTCAGCCCCAATCAGCTTTTGCGAACAGTAGCACGAAGATTGGGCGCCAGTGAGCCAAAATATTTCAAAAGCGACCTTTTAGAACAAATTTTTGACCTTCTTTTTCAATACTATCAAGATGGTATTTGTCCTGTTTTAATTATTGATGAAGCCCATTTAATTCCAAGTAGAGAAAGCTTTGAAGAAGTAAGATTGCTCACCAATTTTCAGCTTGACCAAGAAAATCTTATGAGCGTAATTTTAATTGCTCAGCCTGAAATAAATCGCAGGCTAGCTCATCCTACTTATGAGGCATTGCGTCAGCGCATCGGGCTTAGGTATCATCTGGGCGCCTTAGATAAAGATGAAGTTTTTGAGTATATTCAGTTTCGGCTGGAAAAAGCAGGAAGAAAAAAACCGCTTTTTACTGATTCTGCGCTGGAAAAGATTTGGGTTTATTCTCTTGGCATTCCCCGAAGGATTAATAATATCTGCGCCAATGCCCTTATTGAAGGATTTGCCCGTGAGGCAAATATGATTGATGAGGATATTATTGAAGATGTTGCTTTAGACCTCGGCATATCAGAAGCAGGCGAGCAGGAGCAAAAACCTCGCATATCAAGAGTGGGTTAAAAAAATGGATTTAGTAGAAGCGAGAAAGAAAGCTAAAGAACTGAAAAAGAAGCTGGAAGAAGAGCAGTCAGAAAAGCCTGAGCAGGAAAAGAAAAGCAAAAAAGCTCGCTCAGAGAAAAAGACCACAGCTTCAAAAAAGAAAAAGCCAAAAAAGAAAAAAGAAGTTAAAGAAAAAGCACCAGTCAAAGAAAAAGAAGAACAAAAACCCACTCCTCCGCCTTTTGAGGTGCAGGAGACAGAATTTGAAGATTTAAGCTTTGGAGAAGATTTGCCAGAGGTTTCCGGAGCAGAAAAAGAGTTTGTACTTGAACAGCCAGTAGAGAAAGAGTCAAAACAACAGCCTCTTGAAAAACCAGAGCCTGAGCCAGCCATAAAACCAAAGCCTTTACCAGAACCTGAGCCAGAGATAAAGGCAGAAGAGCAAGAAGAAAAAGAGGCATTTCAGCCAGAGCCCTCAGGCATAACTTTTGAGCTTGAAGGCGAGCCAGAGAAAGATTTTTACGACCTCATTGTTGAAGACCTTGTTCAATATGGTTATGGCGAGGTAGTTGAGGAGAATATTTTAGAGCTTTTAAGCTTTCAGCTTGCCGATGAGATTTATGCAGTGCCTTTGATAAACATTCAGCAGATAATCAAGCCAAGACCAATTACTTTTGTTCCCCGTGCTCCTCATTACATTTTGGGAATTATTTCTTTAAGAGGAGCAATTATTCCTATTTTTGACCTAAAAAGAAGGCTCGGGCTAGGTGAAACAGAGGTGCAGAAAAAGAGCAGAATAATTATTATTAATCTAAATGAAAAGGTCTCAGCAGGACTTTTGGTTGACCAGGTTTTAGAAGTAGCCAGAGTCCCAGAAGAAAGTATAGAGCCACCGCCACCGATATTTAGCGGAGTAGAAGGAGAGTTTTTAAACGGGATAGCCAGATACAAGGGAAAGATGCTCATTATTCTTAATCTTAATCAAGTGGTGCTTGGACATAAAGAAGAAGCGTTGGCAAGATAAAATGGCAGAGCAAAAACCAAAAGAAATAAAACTCGCCTGCTTTAGCTTAGCAGGGCAGAACTACGCTATAGATATAATGAGAATCCATCAAATCATTCGTCCGACCAAAATAAGACCCCTGCCCAGAGCTCCTGAATTTGTAGAAGGAGTTATTAATCTGCGGGGAGCAGTAATTCCTATTATTGACTTGCGAAAGAGGTTTGGGGTTGAGCCCGACCCTGAAAAAGAGCCAAGAGTAATTATTGTCAGCGTAGATAAGCAAGTGGTTGGCATTGTAGTAGATGATGTTAGTGAAGTGATAAGCATCTCGCGGGAGCAGGTTCAGCCACCACCCAGGCTGAGCGGAATACCAGCTAAATTTCTTGCTGGAGCCTGTCAATGGAAGGATGATATTCTCCTTATTCTTAACCTTGACCAGATTCTTACCAGTGAAGAAAAAATCAGTTTAAAAGAAATAAAAAAAAGTGAGAAAGGAGAGGGTTGATGATAGTTGCATGTCCCAAGTGCAAAGCAAAGTATCGTGTAGATGAGACCAAAATCGGACCGCAGGGAGTGAAGCTTCGTTGTGCTAAATGCAAGACCATTTTTAAAGTGAGCAAGAAGCTGGTGGCGCCCAAAGCACCTGCTCAGCCACCACCATCAGTTCAGCCTTCAGCACCTTCTCAGCCTGCGCCCACGCAGGTGGCTCCAACTCCGCCTGCTCCTCCGCCAGCTGAAGCTACTGCGCCACCACCGCCACCAACTCAGGCACCACAGCCACCTGCTGAACCTCCTTCTACTCCTAGTGCAACAGCTCCTTCACCACCCAGCGCACGAGCTGAAACCCGCATTGCTCCTCCACCTCCGCCAGAAGAAAAAGTTGAAGAGATAAGCGGTCCTTATCTACCTAAAGGAGAGATAAAGGCAGAGCTACTTCTTGCAGATGCTGATGAGACTTTTCTCAACAAGATAGGCAATGAACTGGTAGAGGCAGGATATAAGGTCTGGTATGCAAGAAATGGGGAAGTGGCTTTTAATTTTATAAAAGAGCGCAAGCCTCCTGTAGCCATATTAGAGGTTATGCTTCCTGGTCTTTTTGGTTTTGAGGTTTGCGAAAAAGTAAAAGCAGACCCTGGGCTTAAAGATAAAGTCAAGCTGGTTCTTATTGGTTCGGTTTATGAAAAGAATCGCTTTCGCCGTGCCCCAACTTCATTATATGGTGCGGATGAATATGTAGATAAATACCATAATGGCAAAGAGGTTCTTGCTAAGGTAGAAAAGCTTTTGGGTTTTGCAGAAGCAAAAGAGCCTGCTCCTAGGATAGCACCACCGCCACCACCTTCACCACCATCTCC
>CAZQJX010000038.1:2815-7740 GCA_964592965.1 uncultured bacterium | reverse complement strand
CCAGCACCTGCTCCTAAGCCAGCAGAGGCTAAAGACTGGAAGGCAATGGTTCCTGATGACCCCGCGCATCAGCGGGCTGCTCGCTTGGCAAGAACTATTGCTGCGGATATTGCTCTTTATAACCCAGACCTAGTTGAAAAAGGCGTGCGGGAAGGAACTTTCTGGGAGCTTCTCGCTAAAGATATAGAAGACGGCAGAAAGCATTATGAGTCCAAAGTTGACCCAAAAGTTTTAGAGAGCACAGATTATTTCAGATTAGCTCTTGAGGATTTAATTGCCAGAAAGAAAAAAGAGCTTGGCTTAGAATAAGTTTTTTAAAAAGTGGAGAGAATAAAAGACATAGCGGATAAACTGCGCCATCCAGAAGAAGAGATAAGGCGCCAAGCCATAGAAGAGCTTGTGCGTCAGAGCGGGGCTGATGTTTTGGTTTTGCTAAATGATGCAATGGGGGATACCAGTTGGCGTGTGCGTAAAACCGCTTTAGAAGCAATTGTTCGTTATCCTGACAAGAAATCAGCGGTTAATTTTTTAATCAATGCTCTTTATGATTCGGAAAATGTTGGAAGAAGGACCACTGCCATAGAGGCTTTGATACAGATAGGCAGGGAGCATATTGATGACATAATAGCTTCTTATCAGACTGATGATAAAGATGTTCGTAAATTCATCATTGATATTTTGGGTGAGCTTAAAGACCAGCGGGCTGTTCCCTGCCTGCTTAGAGCAATAAACGACCCAGATGAGAATGTAAGATTAGCAGCGGTTGAGGCGCTGGGCAAGGTCAACAGTGAGCAGGCAGTAGCAAAACTGCTTGAGCTTGTGGAAAAGAGCAATGATTTAGCGCTTCGGTTCAGTGCTCTTCATATTTTGGGCAAGCTAAATCAGCCTCTTCCTGAGGATATGATAGACCGCCTAGCTAAAGAAAGGCTTTTCAGACGCGCGGTTTATGAGATACTCGGGCAGGTGCCTTCCCGTAGAGGAGTTGAGCATTTGCTTCGTGGGCTTACTGACCCAGCAAAAAGTGTGCGTCAAACAGCTATTCGCTCTCTTGCGAAAATCTACGAAAGTGATACCAATGGCTGGCTTCGTGAGCAGATTGAGCAGGGCTTGGCAAAGGCGCTTAATAATGAAGCACTGGAGCGGATGGCAGAATTTTTAGAAGGAAATCATCACAGCACTAAAAGAGCTGTTTTAAGGCTTTTTTCTTTGATAGTTAATGAGCAGGCGTGGAGATATCTTTTCCAAGCCAGTCTTGATGATTCGGTTTCAGTAGAGGTAGGAGAGTTTTTAGAAGGCTTAAGGGAGAAATATCCTGAGCAATTCCGAAAATTTCTTTCCCGCCAGCCAGAGGAAGTTCGTCAGGCAGTAAAAAAGCTTATTCAGGAAGAGGAGCTGATTGTTCTTGGTGCAAAGCAAATTCCTGAGCAGATGACTGATGAGGAGTTTAACATTATTAGGGTGAGGTTAAGTGCAAGTTATGGAATTTATTTTGATGATGAGATGAAATACCTTGTGGAAAGAAGAGCAAGAATGAGAATGAGGGAACTCGGCTTAAAAAGGTTTTCTGATTATATAGCTTACCTACAAGACCCAATAAATGGAAGCAAAGAATTATACGAACTTACCAATCTCCTTGTTACCAATGAAACTTACTTTTTCCGTGAGGAGTTTCAGCTTCGGGCTTTTCAAGAAGAGATTATGCCAGAGCTAATTCAATCTGTCCGTCAGCAGGGCAGGGGTAAAATTAAAATCTGGAGTGCGGGCTGTTCCAGCGGTGAGGAGCCTTATACCATTGCAATGCTTATTTCTGAGCGAACAGACCTTGAAGGAATTAAAGTAGAAATTTACGGAACAGATTTAAGCAAGGAGATGATTGAAAAAGCCAAAAAAGGCATTTATTCGTCTAACTCTTTCCGAGTGATAGATAAGTATTGGCTGGAAAAATATTTTATTCCTCGTGGAGATAAATTGCAGATTAAAGATGAGATTAAAAAAATGGTTCGGTTTGATTGCTCTAATCTGCTCAGTTATAACTATCCAGATTATTTGAATGATTTAGATGTAATCTTTTGCAGGAATGTTTTGATTTATTTCAGTTTGGAGGCAAAGCGGGCGTTGGTTGAGAGGTTTTATCAGGTATTGAGAGAAGGTGGATTTTTATTGCTTGGACATTCAGAGAGCTTAATCAATTTATCTACTGCTTTTAAGCTTAGGCATTTTAAGAGCGATTTGGTTTATCAGAAGCCTGAGCTTGGAGAGAGAAAGTGGAAAAAGATGTAATTAGAGTTTTGGTAATAGATGATTCCGCCTATAATCGGCGGGTGCTGAGTGAAATTATAGACAACTGCGGATTTGCCCATGTGGTAGGAGTGGCTCGCGATGGAGAAGAAGGCTTAAAAAAAGCTTTTGAACTCCAGCCGGACCTCATCACCCTTGACCTAGAGATGCCTCGTATGGATGGGTTTACTTTCCTGAGGATTTTAATGAAGAGCCTTCCTACACCTGTTGTGGTGGTTAGCTCATTAGATGAAGACCGCAATGTTTTTAAAGCTCTTGAGCTGGGCGCTCTTGACTTTGTTGCCAAGCCAGATAGCAAAATTTCTCAAAGAGACCAATTTGAAAGAGACCTTCTCCAAAAACTGAGCCTTACCAGAGAAATACGAATGCGCAATATTCAGCGAAGGCTTAGTCAGCAGTCCGCCTTGCGGATGAGTCCAGTTAGCATTCCTGTAGCAAAACCTCTTAGGGAAAAGGCTCGTGAGATTGAGCTTATTGCTATTGGCGCAAGCACAGGCGGACCCAGTGCCATTCAGGCAATAATCTCCCAATTGCCAAAAGATTTAAATGCAGGCATTGTCATCAGCCAACATATGCCAGCAGGCTTTACTAAAGCTTTTGCAGATAGACTTAATCGTATAAGCAAGATAAAAGTTAAAGAAGCAGAAGAGGGCGATGTTATTGCTCCTGGGCTTGCGCTGGTAGCTCCGGGCGGAAAGAATCTCATCTTGAAAAAACGAGGAGCAAAAGTGGTTGCTATTCTTGAAGATAAATGTAAAGATGATAAATACATACCTAACATAGATAAGCTGTTCAAAAGTGCATCTAAAATCTATGGTCCTAAAATGATGGCTATTATTCTTACCGGTATGGGCTCGGATGGAAAAGAAGGAGTGGTTGCAGTGAAAGATGCAGGTGGATATGTGATAGTGGAATCAGAGAAAACTAGCATTGTCTTTGGTATGCCCAAAGAAGCCATTACCACTCAAAAGGTAGATAAGGTTTTAAATTTAGAAGATATCGCTCGGGAGATTTCAAAATTCTGCTGATTTCAGGAGTGATAAAATGACAGAAGAAAAAGGCAAAAGACCAGTTGAAAAAATAGCCCGAAGTGAGGAAGCTGAAGAAATCCTTCAGATGGTCAATAAGGGGATTGAATTTACCAAAGAGCTTTTAAATGAGAACGAAAGGCTCCGTTTCCGAATTGTCCAGCTTCAGGAAGAGATTCAGGATTTAAAAAGAGAGGCAGAGCTGGGCGGGTTAAAAGCTCGGCTGGAAGAAGAGGTGCGCAGGCTTGAACAGGAAAAGCAGAGGCTTTTAGAGGAATACAAGCGGGTTGAGGAGCAGAACCGTGAATATGCAATGCGATATGTAGAGGTTGAAGAGGAGAACAACAATCTTGCCAATCTTTATGTTTGCTCCTATCAGCTTCATTCCACGCTTGATTTTAATGAGGTGCTTCAAATTATTATGGAGATTATCATTAACCTGATTGGTGCTGAGGAATTTGGAATTTATTTGTTAGATGAAAAGACCCGCATTTTAAAAGCAGTGGCAATGGAAGGAAGGGATATTTCTACTGCTCCCAATTTTCCGCTTGGAGAAGGGGTAATTGGAAAATCCGCTCTTACTGGAGAAAATTATTATGCAGAGGATATAGAAGAGACCCAAAAAGATAGAGACTGGAATGAGCCTTTAGTCTGCATACCTTTGAAAATCAAAGACCAAGTGATTGGTGTAATAGTTCTTTATAAGCTTTTGCCTCAAAAAACTCAATTTGCCAGTGTTGATTATGAACTGTTCACCCTTTTAGCAGGGCATGCAGCAACAGCGATTTTTTCTTCAAAACTTTATACAGATGCACAAAGGAAATTGAGCACTATCAAAGGCTTTATGGAGCTTTTGACTCATTAGAATTGTCAATTATAATTTTAATCTCAGGGAGGAGATAAGGTGAAAATTTTGGTGGTTGAGGATTCTCCCACGATGCGTCAGCTTATAAGTTTTGCCTTAAAACGCCTTAAAGGTGCGGAGATTGTGGAAGCTGCAGATGGAGTAGAAGGGCTTAAAAAGCTCAACTCAGATACTTTTGATTTAATCATAACTGACATCAATATGCCTGTTATGGACGGATTAAAGCTAATTAGCCTGGTAAGAAGGGATGTCAAATACAGAAATATTCCTATTATGGTCATAACCACAGAAGGAGGGGCAGAGGACAGAGAGCGTGCTCTTGCCCTTGGTGCCAATGCCTACATTACCAAGCCCATTCAGGCAGGAAATGTGCTTGAAGTAGCAAAAAGCCTGCTCGGTATCCCTTAAAACTAAATGAACATCCTCTCCTGGCTCAGAGGGGTTAAAAACCTGCGAGGGATTGTTGTTGCTCAAAAGAATTCTTCCGAACTGAAAAATGCTCTTAAAATTCTTAAAAGATACCATCGGTATCGTGATTTAGGGTTTTCTCCCTTGCTTCAAAAGATGCTTGAGATGGACGAGCTTGGCTTTTCGCCTTTTGTTCCTCTCACCCTACCAGATGAGGAGCTGGAAAATTGGCTGAAAAGAATTGCGCCTGAGAGTGAATATATTTTTCTTCATTCTCTGGCGCTGAGCCTGGTTTATCTTGTGCCTTTGATTTTTCTTGATGAGCA
>CAZQJX010000038.1:0-2715 GCA_964592965.1 uncultured bacterium | reverse complement strand
CAAACCTGGCTGGCAGGATTTTCCCTTGCAGGAGCTTTGAAAAAGAGCGCTTTCCAAACCCTTCCCCAAAGTCCACTTGCTTCGCTTCTTTTGGGCATAAGCTTGGGAATACGCTGGAGCTAATACTTTAAAATTTTTAGTAGGGATTATTTTAGTCGGGAAAATCAAACGCTGATTTCTTCAAATAGCTTGTTACCTCTCTCAGCACATTTTTAAAAACCTCTTCAATTGAGCGGGAGGCATCAATGACGACAATTCGCAGGTCAGAATAATATTCCCTTGCCAGCTGAAGATATTTTTCCCGCACTTTTTTCTGCACCTCAAGATTTTCAAAAAGCTCAGGCCAAAGGTATCTTTGCTCCACCCGCTTAAGAGCAATTTCAGCAGGGCAGTCCAAAAGCACAGTTAAGTCTGGGGGCGGTGCCTCTCGGTTGATGGTCATAACCCATTCAAGGTCGCACTCAAGGGATTGATAGGCAAGGCTTGAAAGAAGGTATCTATCTGAAATCACCAATTTCCCTTGCTCCAGACAAGGATAAATCTCACGGATAAGATGGTCAATACGGTCGCTGGCAAAAAGTAGTGCCAGGCTGTGCGCTCCGAGATGTCGGTCCTGAAATTTAAGCTCACCCCTAAGATACTGCCGAATCAGCGAGCCAATAGCTCCACTGCTCGGCTCAGCAGTAAGCTCAACAGGAATATTCTTTTCTTTAAGCGATTCATATAAAAGCTTTGCTTGGGTGGTTGTGCCTGCTCCATCTATTCCTTCAAGGACAATGAATTTTCCTCTTTCAATCGCCATTGTTATCCTCCTTTTCCAAATGGGTAAAATATTTTACCTGAGAAATTTCCATTAAACCATAAAGTGCTCTGTCAAGATATTCTTCAGCTTTTTTAACCGCTAACTCAAGCTCATACCCTAAGGCAAGATAGCTGGCAATAGCGCTGGAAAGGGCACATCCTGTTCCGTGAATTTTTCCCGCAACCCTCGGGCGAGAAAATTTTAATCGAACTGAACCATCAAGCCAGAGCCAGTCTTCAGGCTCTCCTTTTAAATGCCCGCCCTTGAGAAGAATCGCTTTTGCTCCTTGCTCATTTAAAATTTTCAGGGCACGGACTTTATCATCATTGTTTTGAATTTTTGTTCCGCTGAGAATTTCTGCTTCTTCAATATTAGGCGTGATCAGGCTTACCAGCGAAAAAAGCTCTTTGATTTTTCCCCAAGCAGATTTTTCCAAAAGCTCAAAGCCAGTTGATGAGAGGAGAATAGTATCAAGCACTGCTGGAACCCGCATTTTCTCAAGAAAGCTTTTTATCTCTTCAAGATGCTTTTGGGTGGCAATGGCACCGATTTTAACAGCATCTGGCTTTAATTTTTTAAAATGAATTTCTAAAATTGCCCTGAAATGCTCAATTGGCGTGGGAATGATGGCTTTAATTTCTTCAGGTTCCTGAACCGTGATGCCAGTAATTGCTGTTAAGCCAAAAACACCAATTCTGGTAAATACTTTAAGGTCAGCTTCAATTCCCGCCCCGCCAGAAGGGTCTGAGGCAGCAATGCTTAGAATAATCTTTCTCATTAGAGAATTGTTTTACAATCTTTTACTTCTTTGTTATCTTATTAGAAATTTTTTGCTGAAAAGTCAAAGAAGATAATAATGAAAGCGCCTTTTGCCTCTAAAGGAGAATATATCTTTCATCTCTGCTTAGTTGCGGTTTGGTCATTTGCGATTCTCTGTTTTGAAATCCTAGGCTCAAAAATCTTGATGTTCTATCAAATTTATGGTCATCCTTTGTTGATTGTTGCAGTGGCTATGCTCGGAATGGGGCTGGGAGGTCTTTTGGCTTTCAGCCGTGGAGGATATTCAGAGAACTGGTTATGGTATTGTCTTTTATTTCAGTCCCCTTGTTTGATTCTGGGAATGGTTATTCCCGGTTTATGGAGCAATTCCTGGGCAGTGATTTTAGGATTAGCGTCAAGTTTTTTCTTCTATAGCCTTTTGCTTGGAATTCATTTTGCCCGCTATTCTTCCTACCTTGTTTATTTTGCTAATTTATTTGGTTCTGGGCTGGGAATTTTTGCAGTTTATTTTTTGCTTCCCGCTCTCGGAGGAGAAACTTTGGTGTTAACTTTGGCTTTATTGGTTTCGGTTCTGGGTTGGATTTATTTGCTGGTTCGGACTCAAAAGCGCTGGCTTGTAGCGCAAAGCCTGGTAGTGATTTTTTCTCTGGGAAGTCTAGTTTTACATTTGAGAAAAAACAGCTTTGATTTGCTCAAATTTCCTGTTAGCCGGGAACTAAAAACTCAAAGTCCTTTAGAGGTTGCTGGGAAAGCTTGTCGGCTAAAATCAGCACAGCTCTTAGCTACCAGATGGAACCTGGTGGCAAGGGTGGATGTAATCCGAACTCCAGGACACCCGATTCGGGAGCTTTTCTTTCCTCAAGGAATTAGCAAAGAGGCTCATCCAAGCTTAGTTAAAGAAGCTCAGCTCAGCTTTAATTCCGAGATTCACTTTTATGCAAATAACACTTTCTTTTCTTCGGTTGCTACCTCAGCTAAACTTTATACTGAGTCTCTTCCCTATTCTCTCCTTAATCGTCCCCGGGTGCTGATCATTGGTCCTGGAGGAGGAACTGATATTGCCCGAGCTCGGTATCAGAAGGCAAGAGAAATTGTGGCGGTTGAGATAAATCCCGCGGTGGTCCAGCTGATGA
>CAZQJX010000037.1:7368-20653 GCA_964592965.1 uncultured bacterium | reverse complement strand
TCCCACTGGGATTTTGTAGCGGGCAAAAGCCCTTTGCCAATTATGCATCAGAATAGGCTGACCCAAACTGGCAATAGCCTGCTTTTCTGGCATAGTTAAAGGCTTTTTAATTTCTCCTAACTGGGCAAGTCCACTGGCAATAGCTCCGCTGGAAACAATAATTATTTTTCTGTTTTGTTGAATGAGCTGGGAGGCAGTATTTGCCAGCTGATTAAAAATCTTCTGGTCAGGTTTTCCCCGCTCGTTGCAAAGCACTTGCGAGCCAACTTTAATAACAATTCTTTTTGCAGAGCGGATTTTATTTCTGATGTTATTTTTCATTTCCCTTTACTTTTGGTTTTGGTGAATCTTTCAGCTCAAGCTCCTCCAGCTTGCCAGCTATCCATTGAACCAGCTCTTTTAAGCCAGCTCCGCTCACCGCACTTATTGCCAAAGCCTCGTAGCGGTGATTTTTAATGCTTTGGATTTTTTCTTCAAGCTCTTTGGAATCTGGGCACAGGTCAGCTTTGCTTAGGGCGATTATTCTCGGTCGTGTTAAAAGTTTTGGGTCATAAGATTTTAATTCTTCTTCTATGGTTTTTATGTCTTTGAGCGGGTCTGGGCTTGTGCATTCAACCAGATGGACTAAAACCCTTGTCCTCTCAATATGCCTGAGAAATTGGATTCCTAGACCAGCTCCCTGACTTGCTCCTTTAATAAGACCTGGCATATCTGCTATGACAAAGCTTTTAAAATCTCCATATTTTACCACTCCAAGATTAGGCACTAAAGTGGTAAAAGGGTAGTCTGCAATTTTAGGTCGGGCAGAGCTGAGCCTGGAGATAAGCGTGCTTTTCCCTGCATTGGGAAAGCCAATAATGCCAACATCTGAGAGGAGCTTTAGCTCAACCTTAACTCTTCGCTCCTCGCCTTTTTCTCCCGGCTCCGCATATCTTGGCGCCTGATTGGTCGGGCTTTTAAAATGGACATTTCCTCTTCCGCCTCGTCCGCCTTTTGCTACCACAACCTTTTGTCCAGGCTCAACTAGGTCAGCAAGCATTTTTCCTGTATCAGCATCATAGATTACGCTTCCCACTGGCACAGGAATAATTAGGTCAGGAGCGCTTTTTCCGTGCATCTGGCTACCTTTTCCGTGCTCGCCTCTTTTGGCTTTATAAGATTTGCGATAGGAAAGGTCTAGAAGGGTGTGAAGATTGGGGTCGGCAATAATTACCACATCACCACCTTTTCCGCCATCACCGCCATCAGGACCACCTCTTGGAACATATTTTTCTCTGCGAAAACTAACACATCCCCTTCCGCCATCACCTGCTTTAACATAAATTTCTACCTCGTCAATAAATTTCATAGCTTTTTATTTAAGAAAAAAGGGAAGCTTTTTCGCCTCCCTTAATGATGACTTTTGGCAGGACAATTTTATGGCAGGGGAATCACGCTCACCCGCTTTTTGTTCTTTCCAAATCGCTCATAAACAACAATGCCATCAATCTTGGCATAAAGAGTATAATCTTTACCCATTCCCACATTAAGCCCAGGGTGAATCTTGGTTCCTAGCTGGCGGACAAGGATATTTCCTGCTTTAACAAACTGACCAGCAAATCGTTTTACCCCTCGGCGCTGACCCTGACTGTCTCTTCCATTCCTGCTAGAGCCCTGACCTTTTTTATGTGCCATTTTTCCGCTCCTTTGTTATTCTACCTGCTCCTTTGCTTCTTCTTTTTGTTCGGTTTCAAGTTTTATCTCTTTAATCTTAACAGCGGTGTAAAGCTGGCGATGTCCTCTTTTTTTTCTGTATCCTTTTCTGCGTTTGTATTTAAAAACAATAATCTTTTTTCCTTTTCCCTGCTCAACCACCTCACCCAGAACTTTTGCACCAGCAACCAGAGGATTGCCAACAATGGTCTGGTCATTCTTTACCAAAAGGACCTGCTCAAAAACAACCTCCTCGCCTACAGGCACATCAATTTTTTCTAGTTTAACCACATCTCCGGGTGAGACCCGATACTGCTTACCACCGCTTTCAATCACCGCATACATTTTTCAATCCCCTCTATGTTTTTCCAAGATATTAATCAAAAATTTTCTTTGGGTCAAGTTTTAGTCTGCTTCCACCCAAATCGGACTGGACCACGCCCGAACAGGTCTTGAAAACCTTTTATTCTTCTGCTCCACACGAAGATAATACATTGCCCTTCCAGAAAATCTAGAATCAACAAAACTCTCCTCATATTGAAAACCCCTTGGGTTTATCTTTTTTACCTCACGCCAAGAGCTGTTGATAAAGTCATAAGATAAAACCTGAATATAGGAGATTTCATCAGTGCCAACCACTTTCAAATAAATTTTCGGCTTGGTCTGATGAGAAATTTTTAGCTCCGAGCCCATAACTTTGCCATTGATGCGAAAATCAAGATATATTCTATCGCCAGTGGTCGCATAGGTTCTTCTGGCTCTGATTGCGCTGATTATATCCCTGCGGGTGAGATTCTTTGCCAGCACCGCTGTTAATCCGGCTCCGATTCTTCCCGGCTGGGCTCGGTGGTCATCAGAGCCTGCTACCACTCCTAATTTAAGCCCCTGCGCCCAAGCATCACGAGCATAATGCGCTCCTTGCTGAGAATACCCTGTGTTGCAGAAGCCGATTTTCTCAGGCTCTGGTAAGATTAAATCGCAATGTTCATAAGAGAGAGCATCGTTAGGGTTATAATACTCGCTCTGTCCGTGAGCTGAATAAATTTCAAGGCTGGGACGGGGAACATCTTTATATTTGGTCCAGTTAACCTGCGGACCAAAAGCACGATTAAAAACCCGCATAATAGGCACTGCCCAAGAAGGAAGGTCAATCACCCAGCCAATTCCCAAATGATGCTGAATGAGCAGGGGATTATAATCTTTAAGCTTGTCCCAAGTTTCAGAGAGGCTGTTGGTTATAGGATGAGGAGCTTTTTCTCCAGAAAAATAAACATTGTGATGACCGCTGGGATGAAGCGTGGAGTTTTCATAAGCTAAAATAGTGACGAATTCACCGGGCTGATAAAATTCACTCACCCAGCGCTGAATTTGCTCCCATTCTCTTTCAGAGATTGCTCGCAGATGTTCAGTGAGCGCATAAAAATCCAAAGCAGAGGCAAAGCGAGCGTATTCAAAAGGTTTTACTCCCACGCCATCGTGGCTGAACTGGCTATGAGAATGCACATCTCCCCAAAACACCCGAAAAGAGCCTTTTTTCATTACCAGAGCGGGATTGCTTTTTGCAGGTGGAATCTGGGGATAAAATCCTTCCAGCCAAAAGATATTTTTTTCAAAGCTCACCTTTGCCCGTCCAACGCCATTTTCATCAGGAAGAACCTGAATAGGCTCAACCTCACATCCTGAAGAAGCAATCAGCTTCACAGGATACTTCCAGTTTTTAACCAAATTGTAATTTTTATCCAAGAGCCTGATTTTTGCTGATGCCTTTTCACCTTCATAAATTACACTGGGAAGACTGATTAAAAGATAACAAGGTGCACCAGCGCTCATTTTGATTTCTTGAGCAGGTATCCAAAGAACCTCATTTCCTTTTTTTAGCTGGGCGAGAATAGGACCGCTGGCTAAAACTTTTGGAAGCCAGGGAGTGCCATTTTTTACAAGATGCCGAAAGCAAAGGATTAATTTTTGTCCGAAAGCGAGCCTACCTTCATCAAGATGGAAAATCAGCACCTGCACAAATCTGTTGCTATCTCCGTAAATATCTTTCCGGTTGATTTTTCGCAGGGAAAATTTTGTGCCTAAAGGAGCGGATTTAATTCCAAAATATCCATCTTTGTTCGGGTCTTTGGATTGAAAGTTAATAATCCTATCTACTCTTGGGCATCCGGCGTTGTTATACCATACTGCTGGCAGTTGAATCCATAGCTCATCGCCAGCATTAAATCCAGCTTCTCCCACCTGATAGCTTAAAATAAGCTCACCCGCAGAGTCACTGACCAGGTTCTTAGATAGAACCAAAATTTTTCCAGCAGAATTTGCCCAGATATTTAAATTGAAAAGTAAGCTCAGTAAAAAGATAAATGCTTTTGCTTTCATCTCGCTCCTCCTTCCCAGATAATTTCAGGCTAATATAAACCTAATCCAAGTAGTTTGGCAAGGAATTTTTTAGTTGAAGAGTTTTAAAAGATTGGATAAGATTTTGCAAAAACCAAAAGGAGAAAAAAGATGAATGAACTACTTTTACTTTCTGGCGTTAAACTAGCGGAGCTTATTAAGCAGGGAAAGGTTAGCTCTCAGGAAGTGGTAGAGGTTCATATTGAACAGATTAAAAAGGTCAATCCTATTATTAATGCGGTTGTGAAGGACAGATTTGATGAGGCTATTCAAGAGGCTAAAAAAGCAGATGAGCTTGTTCAGAGCGAGCCAAAGGAAAAACTCCCGCCTTTTCTTGGTGTTCCCTGCACCATCAAAGAGATGTTTGCTTTTAAAGGTATGCCAAATACATCTGGTTTATATTCCCGCAGAGGTATTATAGCTGAAGAAGATGCTCCTACGGTTGCCCGCCTCAAGCAGGCAGGTGCCATACCTCTGGGCGTGACCAATATCCCAGAGCTTTGTATGTGGTTTGAGACTTATAACAAAGTTTATGGAAGAACAAATAATCCTTATGACCCAAAAAGGATAGTTGGCGGAAGCTCTGGCGGAGAAGGAGCAATTATAGGAGCGGGTGGCTCTCCTTTTGGGCTTGGTTCTGACCTCGGTGGCTCTATTCGTATGCCTGCTTTTTTCAACGGAGTTTTTGGACATAAGCCCAGCTCGTGCTTAATTCCTAATACTGGTCAATTTCCCATTGCAGAGAATGAGGCTTTGAAGTATTTAACAGCAGGTCCCCTTGCCCGAAGAGCAGAAGACCTTATGCCACTTTTAAATGTCCTTAAAGGTCCTGATGGAAAAGACCCGTATTGCAGAGAAATGGAGCTGGGAGACCCGAGCAAAGTTGAGATTAAAGAATTAAAGGTTATTGTTGTGCCAGACATTGGCGTTAGAAAGGTAAGCAAAGATTTAAAAGAGGCTCAACTTAAAGCGGTTCAGCATCTTAAAGAAAAGGGAGCTAGAGTTTTAGAGACAAAAATTGAAAAATTTAAATATGCCTTTAGTATATGGTCAAGTATGCTTTCGCTGGCAAGCGAAACTTCTTTTTCCACTCTGCTCGGTGGTGGAAAGAAAATAAATCCTTGGATTGAATTTTTAAAATGGATATTCCGTGCATCTGACCATACTTTTCCAGGTATTATTTTTGCTATGGCAGAGGTATTTCCTAAAATCACCCCAGGTCTTACCAAAAGGTTATATGAAATGGGAAAGGAGCTGAAAAAGGAAATCACTGAGCTGATAGGAGAAAACGGCGTGCTTCTTTTTCCACCTCATCCACGACCTGCTTTTCCTCATTACCGAAGCCTTTTAAGACCATTTGATTTTATCTACACAGGAATCTTTAATGTGCTGGAACTACCAGTAACCGAAGTGCCTATGGGTTTGAATGCTCAGGGTATTCCTCTCGGAGTGCAGGTAGCTGGAATTCACGGTAATGACCATATCACCATCGCGGTTGCGCTTGAGTTGGAGCGAGCTTTTGGCGGTTGGATTCCGCCTAAACTTGCTCAATAATCTTTAAAAGGAAAAATTTTTTGGCAAGCCTAATTTAAAAATCATTCCCAGGTGATTTTATAGCTTACTTTGGTAAGTTTTTCCCGAGCAAGTTTATCTTCTTGCTCACATTTTACCTTTACATTTTTTCCATTATTCTCACGGACAATTTTTGCAAGAAGGCTTTTAAGCATAGGCACAAAAGAGTATTGAACAGGAATGCCGTAAGGGTCTTGTATTTCAAACTTTAACTGCTTTTCCTTCTCCTCAATAAGATTTGCTGTGCCAGTGTTGAAAAAAATCCCTTGATATAACTGTGCAAATCGCTTAAGCGCATCTTGGGGTTTGCCTTTAAGCAAAGAGGTCTGATAAACATCACTGATAATCCTCCACATAATCCCTTCACCAAATTCATAAGCACCTTCCGGCTTGCCACCGCCAACCAGCTTATAAACCGCATCTCCCATTCGCTCGAAAAAATCAAGCTCATACCAGGTTGAAGGAAGAATTCTTGTCCTGATTTTCTGCAAGTCTTCTTCAGTGAGCTCGGAGTTCTCTATCCAGTTGATATCCTTGCGATGGTTTATTATCATAGCAAGAGCGATTAAAAATGTGCCTTTGACTTTTCTTTCCATAATTTTTTCCCCAATTTCTTATGATTTTAACTTTTTGCTGAATTATACATAATTTTTTTCTTTTAGCCAAATTTAAAAGCCCTTGCTAAATTAAATTTTCTTAAATTGACAAACAAGCGCCTTGCTGATAACTTTTATTTTAGATATGTTTGTCCAGAGCAAAGAAAAAGCTTGGATTGAAGCCAAAATTGATGAAGTTGTGTATTTATCTGGTTCTGTGAATCGTCCGGTGGTGGTTCTTCCTGATTATTCTCCAGAGCCTGCTCAGGCGTATGTATGCATTGTCAGGCGGGATAAGGGATATGAGGTATATGTTTATCTTCATCTTATTCATTCCAATGTACCTATTCTTTATGTTTGGGACGCAGGAGCGGTTCCTAAAGAGTTAGTTCCTGATGTAAGAAGGAGCGCCTTAGAATTCACAGAAAGTATGGGATTTATGATGAGCGACTATCGCTGGCGGGAGCTAAAGCCCCAAGAAAAGCAGGAAGTTTATAATTCTGTTCCCATATTCTTTCAGGATATAAGTAGTTTTAAAGAGGAAGTTGAAGAGGAGATGCTTGAGATAGAGCCTGCTGAAGAAGAGGAGCTGGTGGTTGAACCGGTAGAAGAGGAGCCTGAGACCATAACTGAAGGAGATTTTGTCCTTAAAGAGGAGGTTTTTGAGCAGGAAGAAGATAAAGGATTGGAAGTTGCTGAGCTTCCAGATATAAAGGCTGAACAGGCAAAAGAAATGAGCGAGGAAGACATTTTGCTGGAGCAATTGGAGATAAAGGAAGAGGCTGGCGCAGTTGAACCTGAGCAAGCAGAGCCTGCACAACAAGCCCCTTCAGCTTCCAAAGTACCTCAAATAACAGTTGAGGTTGAAGAAGAAGCTTCGGAACAAGCGGAGCAGACGGTAAGCCAGGCAGAGGTTCAGATAGAAGTAGAAGAAGAGCCTACTGAAGAACAGCCCTCAGCACAACAGAAAGAAGAAGAGATTTTTATTGAAATAGAAGAGGAGCCAAAAGCTCCTGAAGTTAAGGTTGAAGAGGCTCAACCTATAAAGGAAGCTCCTCAAGAATCAGAGCCAGAAAAAACCCTGGAGCAGGTAATAGATGAGCAGATTGAAGAGGTAATGGTAGAAGAGGTTTCTGAACCAGCTGAACAGAAGATAGAGCCTGCTTTGGAGCAGGTAGCTGAAAAGGAGGCTGTTCAGGCAGGGGAAGTGAAGTCAGAGCAAAGGAAGCCAGAAGCAGAGTTTATAGAAGCAAGTTCGGTGCTGGAAGCCGAGCCAGCATCTCCACAGTCTCTCCAGCCAGAAGAAAAGGCTTCCAAGGAAGCGGTTGAGCTTTCAGAAGAGGACAAAGAATTAATTGCACGGCTACTGGCTATGTTTTAGGAGGACGGTGTTATGCGCAGAGCTGTTTTTTTAGTTTGCCTGTTTTTGATTTTAGGTTGTGCAACCAAAAACGAAACTGACCCCTGCAAAAATAAAGATTATCCTAGGATTATGAAGGATAAAGCTCTGGTGG
Source organism: uncultured bacterium (assembly GCA_964592965.1). Lineage (GTDB taxonomy): Bacteria > RBG-13-61-14 > RBG-13-61-14 > RBG-13-61-14 > DRUE01 > CAZKMM01. The sequence continues at coordinate 12,885 of CAZQJX010000037.1, read as the reverse complement.
ATTTGGAGGGTGGTGATTACTATTCAGCTCTTAATGACATTTTTGAAGCAAAAAAATGCACGCCCAAAGACCCAGAGGTTTATTACATAATGGGAAGGATATATCTTGCTAGGAAGGAGAGAGATAAAGCCCGAGCGAGCTTTGAGCAGGCGCTCAGGCTTAATCCCAAATATCCAGATGCGAATATGGCGATGGGGATTATAGAGCTGGAAGATGAGAACTATGAGCAGGCAGTTAAATATTTTAAGGTTGCTGCTGAGAATGATTTTTATCGCCAGTCTTACATTGCTTGGAACAATATTGGTTTTGTTTATCTCCAAATGGGAAAATTAGACGAAGCAGAGGAAGCCCTTGAGCGGTGTTTAGTGTTAAATCCTCGTTTTTGTATAGCTTATTGTAATCTCGGCGAGCTGAAAAGCAAGCAGAGAGAATATGAGCAGGCGGTTAAGAATTATAAAAAGGCGCTTGAGCTTTGCCCCCAGCTTGCTCGTGCGCACAGGCTTTTGGGCTTGGAATATAATCGTCAGGGAAAGATAGAGCTTGCCTGCAGGGAATTTGGTCTTGCTCTTAAATATGCTCAATCTCATAGTCAGGAGGCGGATTTAGCAAATCAATATTTTCAGCTTTTAAATTGCCCGCCTGCAATGAAGGAATAACATAGCAAGAATAGATATCTTCAGGGATGGAAAAATCTTTTGGAAAATATCTGCGTCAGCAGAGGGAACTAAGAGAGATTTCTCTCCAAGAAGTAAGCCAGCGCACTAAGATAAAAAAGCAGTTTTTAATTGCGCTGGAAGAAGATAGGTTTGATGAGCTTCCTGGTATGGCTTTTGTTAGAGGATTTATTTCTGCCTATGCGCAGGAGATTGGTCTTGACCCTGCTCAAGTTCTGCTTCAATTTGAAGAGTTTTTAAGAAAGAACGAGCCAGAAGAAAAAGAATCTCCACCCAAATTTTCAACCAAGAAATTGATTTTATTTTTGGGCATATTCATTTTTTTGCTTGTGAGCTTAATTGGTGCAATCTGGGTAAAAGAAAAAAAGAGCTTAAAAGATGTGCAAGATGAACTAAAGAGAAAAACAGAGAAGCTTTCAGCTGTTGCCAAAGCACAGGCTAAGGCAAAGTTTTCTGAAAGTAAAGAGCTAAGCTCGCCCTATCTGGTGGTGGTAGAGGCAAAAGAGCTGTGCTGGCTTTTAGCAACAATGGACGATTCTAAAACCAGAGAGGCTACTTTATATCCGGGCGAGCGCATAGAGTTTAATGCCAAGGAGCGCCTAAGCCTTTTAATTGGAAATGCTGGTGGAGTAGATGTTTATGTAAATTCTGTTAAGCTCAAGCCTTTAGGAGCTCACTGGAAGCCTGTGAGAGTTTTAATACCAGATGAGCTTGATAAATATGTTGATGCCCAGAAAAACCCAGCCAAAAAGCCTCAACAAAAGCAGACCCAATAATTTTATTCAAGCTTAAAAACAAGGCTTTTTGAGAAGCGGGTAAATTTTTTAAGCTCACGGGCAAACCTTTCAAAGCCCGCTCTTCCCATAAGAGCGGATGTATATTTTTTGCCGAGCTCAACTGCTGGCTGGTCAAATGGGTTAATGTTAAAAAGCTTGCCCATCAAAACAGTCAAGACCTCAAAAAAATAAAACAAACCGCCAAGATGATATGCGTCTAATTTGGGGATTATAAGAGTGAGATTGGGCACACCATTTTTCGCAAGGCTGGCAGAGGTGGCAAACTGCTCGCTTTCAATCAGCTCGGAAAAGCTATGACCAGAAAGCCAAGAAAGAGGCTCTAAACCCGCTTCGGGCAAAGGAATTTTTAGCTCCTGAGAAAACTCTTTTACCTTTAAGAACATAATCACTTTATCTTTAGGTCCTTCTATCCAGAGCTGAAGCTGGCTGTGCTGGTCAGTTGCGCCCAGAGCCCGAATAGGTGTTGAGCCAGCTCTTACCTCTTTGCCAGCAAGAGAATATCTTTTGCCCAAACTCTCTGCCCAAAGTTGAGCGAACCACTCAGAAAAATCATTAAGAAACGATGAATAAGGCATTAGCACAAGATTTTTCTTGCCTTTCTTCGCATAATGCCATAAAAGGCTGGCAAGAAGAGCTGTTGGAGTTGAGCTGTGTTCAAAAATTAGCTTATCCATTTTCTTTGCGCCATCAATAAGTTTTTGAATGTTTATTCCCAAAAACACTGCAGGGGCAAGACCCACAGGACTGAGCACAGAAAACCTTCCTCCAACATCCTGCGGAATTTCAAGTGCCCTGATGCTATGCTTTTTAGCAAAAGCACGAAACGCTCCCTTTTCCGGGTCAGTGATGATGACCAGATGATTTTTCCAGCTCTTTTTATAAATCTTTTTTAGCTGTTTGGTAATGTAGAGAAGCTGGGCAGAAGTTTCAGCTGTTGTGCCGGATTTGCTTATGGCAAAGAACAAGCTGGGAGCAGAAAGAGTAAGTTTAAAAATCTGAGCAAGCCAACAAGGGTCTATGTTATCGCATACAAATAGTTTAGGAAGCTGGTTATGAGGAAGAAGCGAGCTTAAAGCAAGTGCCTTAGCAAGCGCTCTTAATCCCAAAGCAGAGCCACCAATGCCCAGAACCACTATGTTTTGGATATCTTCTTTATACTCTTCTTTAAGAGCAAGAACGCTTTTGGTCAGTTGGCGATTGTAGATAAGATTTCTAAATCCCAGCCCATTTTCCAAAGCAGATTTTTTCAGCTTTTGAAAAGCTTTTTGCGCCTGTTTTTTTACCATCTTCCAGTCGTTTTTATCCAAGCCCTCTTTTCCAATAAACTTTTTGTTGACAAATTTAAGGTCAATGGTCAGCATTTTTGTCCTCCCTTAAAATCTGGTATTTGCATTTTAGCTCAAAGGAATTTATTTTTAAAACAAATGAAGGAAGTGGTTTTAGAGGTTCGTGGGCTGGCAAAGCGTTTTGGCGAGATTCAAGCTGTTAGCGGGCTTGATTTAACCATTTACGAAGGAGATGTTTATGGTTTTATCGGACCGAATGGTGCGGGCAAAACCACAACCATTCGTATGATTTTGGGTTTGATACATTCTGATTCAGGCACAGTTAAAATTTTTGGCAAGGATTTAAAAAAGAATTTCAGAGAGGCGGTTAGCGAAATTGGAGCACTGGTTGAAGCACCTGCTTTTTATCCTTTTCTTTCAGGGTATAGGAATTTAAAGTTATTTGGAGATTTATCTGGTGGGGTTAGCAAAGAGAGGATTGAGGAAGTTCTTGATATGGTTGGTTTGCTCCGCCGAGCAGGGCATAGGGTAAAAGGATATTCACAGGGAATGAGGCAGAGATTAGGAATTGCTCTTGCCCTTTTGCACAAACCAAAACTACTTATTCTTGATGAGCCCACCAATGGTCTTGACCCGCAGGGAATTCGGGAGGTGAGAAACCTTATTCGCAGAATAAGTCAAGAAGAAAAAATCACTATATTTCTTTCCAGTCATCTTCTAGGAGAGATGGAGATGGTTTGCAATCGTGTGGGAATTATCTATCGGGGTAAGTTGATCGCAGAAGGCGATGTAGATGAGCTTTTAGGAAAAGAGCAGGATTGGGTGGATATTCAGGTTGAGCGGGCAGAAGAGGCAAAGAGGTTTTTAAAAGAGAAATTCAATGGGCTTGTGCCTCTGCTGAAAAAAAGCGGCTGGCTGGAGTTTAAAAAAGAGCACTGGGATTTAGCTGAAATAAACCGCGCATTGGTGAATAGGGGATTTAAGGTAGAGAGCATTTATGCCAGAAGGAGAAGGCTGGAGGATTTGTTTGTAGAGCTAACTGGGGAGAGCGGAGATGTCTACTGAACATAAATCTGCACTGTTGAATTCTCAGGTAAAATTTTTTCAGCCTGGTTTAAAAGGAGCTCCTCGCAGGCTTTTAGTGCTTATTAAATTTGAGCTGTATAAGCTGTTTAACTACTGGGTGATTCGTGGCGGATATATTGCAATGCTGGGCATTGCTTTAATTGCATCGGTTTTAGCCTATGAGGTAGAAAAAGCAGCAAAGCTTGCTTCTGGCTCTGGCTATGCTTTTGCCATTGGAATTTTGCTCAGATGCGTTGATGTAAGCGCACCAATACTTTTCTTGATGATGTGCGTGATATTTTCCATTGAGATGACCTACGGAACCATTAAAAACATTCTCACCAGACCTGTGAGCAGGCTGGAGATGATTATCTCAAAATATATCACTGCTTGGATTATGATTTTAATCGCCCTTGCTATTTTTCTTGCTGTGGGATTACCAATGGGCGCTCATTACTATGGCTTAGGTGACCTTACTGAAGATGGATATTTGCTTTTCAGGCGCTCAGTAATGTTCAAAGAGCTAGCTATTGCTATTGCCTTTTTAATGATTCCATACATTACCCTTTCCAGCCTTGCTTTGATGATGAGTAGTTTTTCAAGCACAATGGGCGGGGCAATGATTCTGGGATTAATTGGATATTTCTTTTTTGAGCTTTTTGGAATTATTCCCAATAATATTGGGATAAAAGTAGGCAAGCATTTTCTCCCTCTTTCTTCGTTTGGCTTTCCTACCCAAAGGCTGGTTCCACTTTATATCCTTGATGACCTTCCTGCTGGAATTCCTATCCAGAGCTGGTGGGTTTGGGATATACAAAAGATGGTGATTATCTGTGGGATTTATTTTGTAATATTTTTTACAATTACCATTTTAGTCATTAAAAGGAGGGATTTTACAGTATGAGAAGGCTAATTTGGGCAGGCGTAGTGATTTTGCTTTTTCCTGCTCTTTTGACTGCTCGTCAGGAATACCGCATCAGCCAGATGAGAGTTGCGGGAACTGCCAGAGATAGGCTTATCTGCGACCTTAATGGAGATAAGAAATTAGATTTAGTCGTGATTTATACAAGAGCAACCGAGGAAAGAAAAAGCCACCTTGCAGTTTTTTTGCAAAAACCAGATTCCAGTTTTTCTCCCCAGCCTGATTTCACTCAACTGCTTGGTCCTGACATCAGGACAATAGATTGCGGAGATATTACACCGCAGGCAGGAAGCGAGCTTGTGGTTTTTAAAGATGACGGAATTTACTATTTTGATAAATCAAGTGGAGTGGGAAAATTAAAAGAGCTTGTCAGCACACCCACCATTTTTAAATCCGCACAATATCATCCGCCCATCAGGCATCGCTTTTTGTGGGATTTTGATGGAGATAAAGTTCCAGAGATTATCTCTCCTGAGATAAATGGTCCCAAGATATACAAAAAAGGTGCAGATGGAAAATTTGAATTCTTCCAACAAATACCGCTTAAAGCTCAGCTTGATTACAAAATTGGTAGCTGGGGCGATATTACCAAAACAGATGACATCAACCAGTTTTTACGCTTTAAAACCTATCTGAAAAGAACATCTGCTACCTACACAGTTCCTGACCTGTTTGTCCAAGACTTTAATGGAGATAAAAGACCGGACCTGATTGGTATTTTAGGCAATAATCTCTGGGTATTCTGCCAAAAAGAAGATGGCAAATTAAACCCC
>CAZQJX010000037.1:0-7268 GCA_964592965.1 uncultured bacterium | reverse complement strand
TATATGATTTTTTACGGCAAGCCCGGTTTAAAATATTCAGACAAGCCTGACCAAAAGCTCAGCTCCTCTGGCTTTAGAGCTGATTTCGGTGTTTACGATTTGAACAATGACGGACTGAAAGATATTGTCATTCCATATTTCCACTTTGCGCCAGCAGCTGCTTTTAAAGTCATTACTGATAATGCAGTAAAAATTCAATTCCGAATCTTTCTTATGGGAAAAAATCATCGCTACAGCCAAGACCCGGGCAAGGAGTTTGCCCGACCTAACCGAAGGGAGCTTTTGGTCTATCGCGTCAATATTCTGGGAATGATTTTAGACCCAGAGGCTCTGATTAAGGGCGAGTTTAATCCCCTTATCCATTTTGGTGCTGATGTTAATGGCGATGGATATCCTGATTTGGTTGCAGATAGCGGTGCGGATACCCTCAACATCTATTACGGAAATAAAAATGTCAATTACTCACAAACACCTGACCAAAGCTTTGGGTTTGAATCCAGCTGGGCATTTGACTTCGCAGACTTAAACCGCGATGGCAAAGATGACCTTATCACCTATTATGAAAGCGAGGAGCGGGTAAAAGAGAAGAAAAAAGCTATGGAGGAGATGCGGGCGCAAGCTTCAAAAAGAGCCAGTGAAAGCGGATTAACCGAGGAAGAAGAGCTTTTAAAAATCATTCAGGCAAAGGAAGAAACACGAATTAGGGTGCTGATTTGGAAGTAGTTAGAGGATTTTTAAAAGATAATCTTCAAGGTCTTTAAGTTCACTTGCTTCTTTTAGCTTTTGCGCACTTTCTTTGGCTTTTTCGGTCTGAGGTATGCCAATAAATCCAGGCTCCACCTGATAGGCAGTATCTTTGTAAATCACAGAATCCATATAAATATCTGCTTTGGCTTTTTTTAAATCTTTTTCTGTAAAAATTTTTCCTACCAGCTGGTGCGGGTCTTTATCGCCATCAACCAGATAAAGAAATTTATAAGCAGGAACAAGCTTGAATATCTGCTTTTTCTCAGAATGGATAATAAGCGTATCTCCCTTTAGCTCTGCTTTTCCCTGCTCAAAAATAGCATCTAAAACCGCCTGCGAGATGAAAATCTTCTTTTCTTCTGCCATTTTTTATCAGTTTAGCTGATAGATGATTTTTCTGTCAAGAAAAGTTTAAATTATCTTTTCTTTTTTTCTTCTCCTTTTTTCTTTTTGCATATTATAGATAAGGGGAGCAAGATATTCCAAGCGGTTTTTAGGTGGAGCTTTGTAGCTGGGAACAGGCTCTAATTTTAATGCTCCAACAGGGCAGACTCGCACGCAAAGACCGCAACCAACGCACCTGAGCGCATCAAATAAATGCTCTTCTTCACTTACCTGATGCGCTTTGGTGTTGCAGACCTGCATACATTTTCCACAATGAATGCATTTTTCTAAGTCTATTTTGGGCATAAAGTGCGGTGGAGCTATTAAACCCGGTTTATTGAATTTTGTTATGGTCAGAAGCACAACACAGCAATCACCACAGCAGGAGCAAGAAGTATTACCTTCCATACCCTGAGTTTGATGGTTTTCTATCCAGTTAGATAGACCAGCTTCTTCTGCCCGTAGTTTAATTTCCAGCGCCTCGCTCAACTCAATTTTTCTCGCCCGATTTTGTGCCACTGCCTGTTGTGCCCGTTTCCCAAAACTTATGCAAGTTTCTATTGGTCGACCGCACCAATGACCATTAAACTTAGCAGATAGCCTGCACAGGCAGGGAGAAACCGCAATGTAGCTATGCCGGTCAAATATTTCTGGAAGTTTATCTGATGGAAGGGCAAAAGGATTATCCTTTATCAAAGGGTAGCTGGGAACAAATCTATAAAGATTAGAAGGCTTGTGCTCAAAGTAGTGGATTATGTATCCTGTGTTGTAAAGTTTCTCAAATCTGCGGGCAAATTCTTTATGCCAAGATGTGTAGGCATTTGGGTCGGTTTTGTAAAGCACCATCTCTGCGGTTCCGGGAACAATAGGCAGAATGGCATAATATTTAACACCCACAACCTCAAAGGTAAGTAGGGAGCATTTTTCTTTTTCAACTTTTTGGAGAATTTTTCGCACCTCATCAAGGGGCTTTTTGCTCAAGCGAGAGATTTCTTTGGCATTTCTTAAAGAAAGGGGCGTAATATATTGAATCACCTCTGCCTCTTCTTCTGTGTAAAGATGGGTGATAAAATCAATGAGCTCATCGCAGATTTCAGGTCCCATCAGCCAGGGGCTGGAATAATTCTGAGCAACTTTAAATAGAGCAGGGCTTATTCCTGAATAGCGGTCAAGAAGCTTTTTGCTTATTGGTCGGGAAAGAGCATCAGCATTTTTTCCCTATAAAAATCCAGCACCTAAAAGACCCATTCCAATGGTTTTTAAAAAATCTCTGCGGTTGATATCTCTCTCAAAAGCGATATTAATAGGAATTCTCTGCATTTTTTCTTTTTTATATCATTTTGCTGGGCACAGGTCAAGGTAGGAGAAAACAAAAGAAAAAGCTTAAAAATTCTTAAAAAACTGTTAAAAATCTTGGGCTTATTTGGGGGTTCTTTTCAAATGCTGGCGAGTGGGCGGACAAAATTAAAAAATAAATTTAAAAAGCCCGCTCTGGCATTGAGTTTGCTTGAAAAATATTGGAAAATCAATAAAGGGAACTTTTTTTACTTATGGCTATCAAAAGAAAAAGGAAAAAGCAAGGAATTGAAGACCCTGATTATGAGCTGGTTAAAAGGTTTTTAAAAGGAGATGAGCAGGCATTTAACCAGCTAGTTTTGAGCTATCAGAATCGTGTTTATGGTTTGTGCTACAGGTTTCTGGGTAATCTTGATGAAGCAGAAGAAGTTGCGCAGGAGGTTTTTCTTACGGTTTACAGGTCTTTGAGAGATTTTCGGGGAGAAAGCAGGTTTTCAACTTGGCTTTATCGGGTGACGGTTAATCACTGCAAGAATCGCGTGAAATATCTAGGAAGGCGGGGATATTTTCAGAGCGATTCTATTGAGGAGCCTGTTGATACAGGTGAGGGAGAACTTCAGAAGCAGTTTGTAGATGATGAGCCAAATCCTTATGAACTACTTGCCCGAAGGGAGCTGAGTGAGCTGATTGAAAAAAAGATTATGGAGCTGGATGAAGACCATCGGGCGGTGATTTTGCTACGGGACATTGAGGGGCTGAGTTATCAGGAGATTGCTCAGGTTTTGGGTTTAAAAGAAGGCACGGTTAAATCCAGAATTCACAGGGCAAGGGCAGAGCTTAAAGCCAAAATAGAAAAGGAGCTGAAATAATGGCAAGGGATTGCGAAAGTTATAAAGAGCTTTTAAGCGCCTATGTTGACGGCGAGCTTGAAGATGAGCTTAAAAGGGCGCTTGAGGAGCATATTACTCAATGCGAGCAATGTGAGCGAGAGCTTAAAAGAATTAAGCTTTTAATAGAAGCGGTTAAAAACCTTCCCTGCCCCCAGGCTCCCTCAGATTTCCTTTTAAAATTAAGGGCAAGAATATCAACTGAACCTGCTCCTTATCTTTCCCGCTGGCAAGGAGCAATGCGCTGGCTTTCTGCTCATCCTGCCTATCTCGGCGTGATGATGGCAATGATTTTTCTGGGCGCCTTTATTTTGGGCAGATACACACCAGAGATTCATTTTTCAACGAAGTCCAATGAATTTGAGCCTGCGGTTGCCTGGGAGATGGAAAGACCCGCTCCCAGTTCTGGATTTTATCCAGTAAGTATGGTTGAGCAAGGAGCTTCTCCTGTAATGACAGTTAGCTATTCAGCTTTAAAACCTACTCCCCGCTTTGTATGGGCTCATCTTCAAACTCCTACTCAGCTGGTTATAGCTCTGGTTAAGCACTGTTTTGATGAACAGGAAGCAGAGATTATACCTATCAAGCAGGGAGCAGTGGTTATTACTTCTAAAAAAGTCTTTCGTATCACTATATCAGATGCTGATTTTGTCCGTGCCCTTCGTAAAATAGGTCCAAAGACCACCTTCCCAACTTCTCTTAAAGAAGCACAAAAACTGTTTTCATTAAAGATAGAAAAATTTCCCAATCCGCTTGCTCCAGAAAGATAAATTTAAAAACCAATTTTTACAATCAGGCTCAGCTATTGACCCAAAAGGTAATTTTTTTATAATTTGATGGATGGCAATTTTAATCGTTGGTTCTATTGCGCTTGATACCATAGAAACACCGCTGGGAAAGGTTATTGAGGTTTTGGGCGGGGCTGCTGTTTATTCAGCAGTAAGCGCCAGCTTTTTTGCTCCTGTAAAGATTATTGGAGTGGTGGGTGAGGATTTTCCTGAAGAATATCTCAAACTGCTTTCTGAAAAAAATATTGATTTAAAAGGCTTAGTTAAACTTCCGGGAAAGACATTTCGCTGGGAGGGTAAATACCTTGAAGATATGAACCAGCGTCAGACCATCCGCACAGAGCTAAATGTTTTTGAGCAGTTCAAACCCACCCTGCACGAGGAGCACAGGAGCTTAAGCTATGTTTTTCTTGCTAACATTCACCCCCAGCTTCAGCTTGAGGTGCTAGAGCAGGTGGAAAATCCAGAGCTTGTTGTCTGTGATACAATGAACCTATGGATTAATACTGCCCGCAGGGAGCTTGAAAAGGTGCTCGCCAGGGTGGATATTCTTCTTATCAATGATGAAGAGGCAAGGCTTTTAACCAAGGAATATCAGCTTGCCCGTGCAGGCAGGAAATTGCTGGAGCGAGGTCTAAAAGCGGTTGTAATTAAAAGAGGTGAACATGGCGCAACCATCCATACCAAAGAAGGTATTTTCTTTGCTCCTGCTTATCCGCTGGAGGTAGTCAAAGACCCCACAGGTGCTGGTGATAGTTTTGCTGGTGGGTTTATTGGTTATCTCTGGCAGGTGGGAAAGGCTGATTTTTCCGAGCTCAAACGAGCAGGAATTTACGGAAGCGTGGTGGCGAGCTTTACTGTGGAAGAGTTCGGTTTAAAAAGACTGCTGGAGATTTCCAAAAAGGATATAGAGCAGAGATTTGAAGAATTTAAAGAGCTGGTTGCCTTTTAAAAATGCTTCCAAAAGAAAGAGTAAAAAAGGCTATCAGGCTGGAAAAAACCGATAAAGTGCCAGTGGCACCGCAGGTCACAGACCATTCAGCCAAAGTTCTCGGCGTGCCTTTAGGAGATGCTTTTAATGACCCTGAGGTCGCCTGCAAGGCTATTTTAAAATGCTATGAGGTTTATCAGGGTGTGGATATGAGCTTTGGCGGTGCGCTAGGATATATTTATCTTGCGCCCTTTCCTGATGGTCATTCTGCTTGGTTCTTTAAGTGGGATTTGCCCAAGCCGGGCGAAGATAAAGTTCCACAAATGCTGGAATACGAAATCATCTCCGGCGAGCAATATGACCTTTTAATGGAAAAAGGTCTTCTTTATTTTATCCGACCAGATCATCCTGACCTTAATCAATTTTTTCAAATGATGATAAAAATGGCACAGGCAATGAAGCCGGCTGTAGATAAAGCTAATGAGTTTGGGCTTTTTACCTATGCCCAGAGCTTGATTAACATTCCAACCGACCTGCTGGCTAATTTTCGTGGTCTTAATGGGTATCTATTGGATTTTTACGACCATCCCCAGAAAATCAAGCAGGTATGCGACTGGCTGGTAGATGACCTGATTGATATAGGCATCAACCTAGCAAAACAGTTTGCCCAGGCAAATAACGATGATTCAAAAACTATTTTGCTCGGCGCCAACCGCGCTAGCGCCAGTTATATTTCGCCCAAGATGTTTGAGGAATTTGCCTGGGAATATTTCTACAAAGAGGTAATGGCAATTATTGAGGCGGGATTCACTCCGGTCATTCACCTTGACGGCAACTGGACGCCAATGGCAAAGTATTTTCGGGAATTTCCCAAAGGAAAATGCCTTTTTCATCTGGACGACCAGAACGATATTTTTGAGTGGAAAAAGATTCTCGGCGACCATTCCGCCCTGATGGGCAATGTTCCTGCATCGCTACTTGCTTACGGCACGCCCGAGCAGGTAGAGGAACATTGTCGGAAATTGATTGAGGTTGTGGGAGAGGGCGGAGGATTTATTCTGGCAAATGCCTGCGTTGTGCCTTATAATGCTAAAATAGAAAACATTCAGGCAATGATTCGTGCTAGCGAAAAATACGGGGTTTATTAAAAATGACCAAAAAAGAGGAACTGATAAGACAACTTAAAGAGATAAATTTCTACTGGAAGGAGCTTAGCGAGGGGAAAAGCGAAGAGGAGTTGGAAAAGCTCATTCAGGAGCTTAAAGCCCTAAGGAGGGCAATCAAAAGCATATTCAATTATAAAATAATGGGAGAAGTGGATTAAAGGAGAGAGAAGATGGCAGGGTATATTGAAAATGTATTGGATGCAATTGGCAACACCCCGCTTCTTCGCCTGAGCAGGCTTACCCACTATCAGGTATATGCCAAGCTTGAGCTATTAAATCCGGGCGGAAGCATAAAGGACAGAGTGGCAAAATATATGATTGAAAAAGCAGAGGAGCGGGGAGAGCTCAAGCCGGGAATGACCATTGTTGAGGCGAGCTCAGGAAATACCGGAATTGGCTTGGTTTTGGTCGGAGTGCAAAAGGGCTACCGAGTGATTATTGTTATGCCTGAGAATATGAGCGAGGAGCGAAAGAAGATAATCAGGGCACTGGGCGGAGAGATGATTTTAAGCCCAGCAGAAAAGTCCTTAGAAGGTGCGCTGGAAATTGCCTACACGCTCAAAGAAGAAGACCCAGATGTTTATATACCTCATCAGTTTGAAAATCCTCTTAATCCTGAATGCCATTATGTTTGGACTGCGCCCGAAATATGGGAGCAGATGAGCGGAGAGATTGATGCTTTTGTCGCAGGCGTTGGTTCCGGCGGAACACTTGGTGGGATAGGCAAATTTCTCAAAGAAAAAAATTCAGATATTTTAGTAGTGGCGGTAGAGCCGGAAAATGCAGCTGCGCTTTTAGGCAAAGAGCCCGGGCTTCATCAGATTCAAGGCATTGGTGATGGGTTTGTTCCCAGCGTGCTTGATACCTCTCTTATTGATCGGGTGATTACGGTAAGTGATGAAGATGCCATCAATATGGCTCGCAAGTTGGCTCGGGTAGAGGGCGTGCTTTGCGGAACCAGCTCAGGAGCAAATGTCTGGGCAAGCATCAAGTTGGCAGAGGAGCTGGGAGATAAAAAGAAAATCGTAACTGTCATTCCTGACCGAGCAGAAAGATATTTCTCAACATC
>CAZQJX010000036.1:0-21165 GCA_964592965.1 uncultured bacterium | reverse complement strand
AGGCAATGGTTTTAACCGCCATTGTTATTGGTCTTGGAGTTTTGGCTTTGCTTATAACTATTGCCCTCAGGATATATCATCGCTATGGCACCTATGACATAACAGAAATTCGGAGGCTTAAAGGGTAATGAAGGAGCTAATACCATATCTGGTTATTATTCCGCTGGCATTTGGTCTTCTTATACCATTAATTGCACGGGCACAGGTTCGTCTGGCAGATGTTTTTGGCAATCTCAGCAGTTTTTCGCTTTTGATTATATCTTTGCTTTTGGTTGGCAGGAGCGGTTGGCACTTTGTTGGTGGCTGGAAGCCACCGGTTGGCATTCCGATGATGGTGGATTCTCTTACTGTTCTTATGCTTTTAATCATTAACGGCATAGGTTTTTGCTCTGCTCTGTTTTCCATCAGGTATATGGACCAATACACAGGCAGGGGAAGTTATTATGGTCTTTTGCTTCTGATGATTGCTGGAATGAACGGGGTTGTTATAACTGGCGACCTGTTTAATCTTTATGTGTTTTTGGAAATAGCAGGAATTGCCAGCTACGCTCTGGTGGCTTTTGGATGCGAGGCAGAGGAGCTGGAGGCGAGCTTTAAGTATGCTATTTTAGGTTCGCTTGCTTCTCTATTTTTCCTTTTAGGCTTGGCAGTGCTTTATCTTGATTTAGGCACAGTGAATATGGCACAGCTGGCGCAAAGGCTTCAGGGAGCAGAAAAATCCAATTTGGTTCATTTTGCTTTGATTTTGATAGTGGCGGGTTTGAGCCTTAAATCAGCTTTGGTTCCATTCCATGCTTGGCTACCTGATGCACATCCTTCTGCGCCTGCGCCTGTTTCTGCAATGCTGAGCGGTGTTTTGATTAAGGCAATTGGCGTGTATGCCCTGGTGCGGGTGGTATTTAATGTCTTTGGCTTCAACACTGGGCTGAGTTATCTGCTTCTTACTCTGGGCACGCTTTCAATGATAGGCGGAGTTCTTCTGGCTATTGGTCAGTGGGATTATAAACGACTGCTTGCCTATCATTCCATCAGCCAGATTGGATATGTGATTTTGGGCATAGGCTTGGGCACTCCGCTGGGAATTTTGGGCGGATTGTATCATCTGCTTAATCACGCCTCATTTAAGTCTTTGCTCTTCTTAACCGCAGGAGCAGTGGAATACCGCACAGGCACAAGGGACTTGAAAGAAATGGGCGGACTTCGCCAGAAAATGCCAGTTAGTGCAGGTGCGAGCCTTGTTGGTTCTTTTTCTATTGCTGGTGTTCCGCCGTTTAATGGGTTTTTTAGTAAGCTAATTATCATAATTGCTTGTGTTGAAGCAAGGCATTATGGGTTAGCAGTTGCCTGCGTGCTGGTAAGCATTTTGACTTTGGCAAGTTTTATGAAGGTTCAGCGCTACGGGTTTTTTGGTGTGCTTCGGGAAAAATGGAAGGAGATTAAAGAAGTGCCTTTATCTATGCAGTTGGCTATGATACTCCTTGCTTTGAGCTGTTTGGGCTTAAGTCTTTTGATTCTGCCTGAGCTAAGAGAATTGGTTTTGGTTAAAGCAGAGAGGATTTTAACTGAAGGCACGAAAATCCTACTTGCTGGGCTGTGAGGGGAGCGATGAGAAGGTTTGCGTTATTTTTGGTATCTTTTATCACTTGGATTCTGCTGGTATTTCCTTATCATCCAGAAAGAGGGGAATGGGACTGGGAATCAGTTTACATTGGCTTAGCCAGTGCTTTTCTGGTAAGTGTGCTTTTTATTGGAATTTTCACCCGTTCACCGCGAAAGTTTTTTGACCCAAGACGATGGTTTTGGGTTTTGGTATATATCCCGGTATTTGTTTACTATATGATTCGTGCGAATTTGCAGGTGGTTTATCTTGCTCTTCATCCAAAGATGCCGATTTCTCCGGGAATTGTAAGGGTAAGGACTGGGCTGAAGAGCGATAGTGGAATAACCGCGCTCGCCAATTCCATTACCCTTACTCCCGGAACATTTACTCTTGACCTAGATAGAGATAAAGGAGTGCTTTATGTGCATTGGCTTAAAGTAAAGACCGTAGATGAAGAAGAGGCAACCAAAGAGATTCCGGGAAGGTTTGAGAAATTTTTGCGGAGAATATTTGAATGAGGAGGCGCTGAGGTGGTTTTAACTAATCCATACTTTTGGGCGTTCGGCACGCTTTTGATTGCTATTTATCTTTGCCTTTATCGGGTGGCGAAGGGACCGACTTCTGCTGACCGTATGGTTGCCATAGATATTCTGGGAGTGATTCTGGTTGGGTTCTGTGCCCTGATGACTATTTATACGGATAGAGATTTTTACCTTAACCTAGCCATAGCTTGGAGTTTGCTCGCATTTATCGGCACGCTTGCTTTAGCAAAATATCTGGAAAAGAGGCAGTTCGATGAATAAGGTGATAGCAGAGGTCATCATCGGGATAGGAATACTTTTTGACCTGTTCGGAAGCATCGGACTGGTGCGCTTCCCTGATGTTTACAGCCGGCTTCAAGCAGCTACTAAATGCGTGACTTTGGGCACCTGTATGATTCTTTTTGGTCTTTTTGTTTATGAAGGATTTAATCCTGCGGGAATAAAGGCTCTTTTGGCAATGGTATTTATCCTTGCTACCAGCCCCACCTCTGCTCATGCTCTGGCAAGAGGAGCATATAAAGCGGGAATAAAGCCAGCTGAGCCCTGTGTGGTTGACCGCTACAAGGAAGATATGGAAGAGGGAAAGCAATGAGAAAGCCTAAAATAAGAGAGCTGGGAGAGGCTCTGAGAGCTCTTTTTGGTGGACCTTACACGAGCAGATTTCCCAAAGAGATTCCTGAGGTTCCTGAAGGATTTAGGGGAAAGCCTGAGTATCAAGATGAATGCATAGGTTGCGGAGCCTGCGCCCAGGTCTGCCCGTCCGGAGCAATTGAACAGATAGATGATACTGAAAAGAGAATCAGAACTTTGGTCATTCACCTTGATAGGTGCATATTTTGCGGGCAATGTGTTCGCAACTGCACCATTGAAAATGGCATTATTCAAACCAAGCAGTGGGACCTCGCTACATTTGATAAAAGCACTTTGATAGAAAAGGTTGAGCGAAAGCTGGTTCTGTGCGAGGTTTGCGGTGCGGTGATTAGCACTGTTGACCATATCCGCTGGACAGCGGAAAGGCTTGGAGCTCTTGCTTATGCTAATCCCACCCTGCTTTTGCACAGCCTTTCTGAAAGAGGCTTAGTTGAAAAGACAGCTCCTCCTGCAAGAAAAGAAGACCTTACCCGACCTGACCGCATTCGCATCACCTGTCCACGCTGTCGGAGAGAAACTTCTGTGATAGTCTAATTGTATGGGAGAGGGGCAAGAACTTTTTAGCTGGCTGAGCGATTTTATTCAGAATAAAAGCTGGATTATTCTGGGCGTGGGCAATCGGCTGAAAGGAGATGACGGGGTTGGCTCTTTGATTGCTGGAGAGCTGGAGCAAGCTTTAGGAAAAGAAAAAGTGTGCGATGCCGGGATAGCTCCTGAGAACCACCTCAGCTGGGTTGAGAAGCATAAGCCGGATGTGTTAATAATAATAGATAGCGTGGATTTTCAAGACCAGCCAGGAAAGATAAGGCTTTTTTCTTTAAAAGAGCTCTCTCAGCAGAATTTATTTACTCACAATCTTCCGCTCGGCATTTTAGGAGATTTTCTCAGCCTTTTGGGAGTGGATTTGGTTTATATTCTGGGCATACAGCCCAGGCAGGTTCAGTTCGGTGAGGGATTAAGCCCTGCGGTTGAGCGGGCAAAGGAGCTGGTAAAAGAGCTTTTTTTGAGGCTCTCTAAGAGGTGGGTAAATTGCGGTTAATCAAAAGACCAGAATCAACTCATCCTTTTTGGCTTCCTGCTGAGACCAGCCTGATTGAAGGGGTGCGATGGCTGATTAAACTTCGTTGGCTGGCAATTGCAGGTGTGATGTTTGCTTTAATTTTTGGAATTCGTTTTCTCAATCTGCCTCTTTACTGGCAGGGAATTTTAGGCGTAGCTATTGCTTTGACAATGCTCAATTTAATTTATTGGGCAATTTTAAGGGAGAGCTTTGAGGAGCGGGAGAAATCTCCGCAAGCAATAAGCTCTGCGATTTTGTTCGCTCATCTTCAGATCAGCTTGGATTTAATCCTTCTTACCCTGCTTTTATATTTTGCTGGTGGAGCCATCAATCCTTTTTCTTTTTTCTATATCTTTCACATTATAATTGCCAGTATTTTGCTTAAGCGCTCGGATAGCTTTTTTCAGGCGGGATTTGCGCTGGTTTTGTTTTCGCTTTTGGTTTTTTTAAGCGCCAGCAAGAATGTGCCACATTATCCGCTTTTTCCAAATTTTGACCCCAGCAGATTTTATCGCTGGGACCAGGTTTTTCTTATGATCAGCGCCTTTGCCATAACAATGTTTGTTTCTGCTTTTTTAAGTAGTTCAATAATGGAAAGGCTCCGTCAAAAAGAAGAGGAGCTGGCAGAGGCTTGTGAAGAGGTTATGCGAAGGGAGCGGATTAAGAGCGAATTTGCCCGCACCGTTGCCCATGAGCTTCGCAGTCCAATGAGTGCGATTATGAATTTCATCCATGCGGTAAGATTGAGCGAAAAAGAAAGGCTAAGTGAAAAATCGCAGGAGTTTTTAGAACGGGCTCTTCAGAGGGGACAGGGGCTTATTGACTTGATAAGAGACCTGCTGGAGCTTTCTCGCTTGGAGGTGGCAGAGCCGCCCAAGCCAGAGGAGCTGGAAGATGTTGACCTTATCGCAGAGATTGAGCTGATTTTAAGTGTGGAAAAAACCAGTGCAGATGCTAAAGGGGTGGCGGTTTATTTTCATCATCCGCCCATTCTTCCCAGAATTCGTTATTCACGGGCAGCTATTCAGCAGATTTTTTCCAATCTTATCTCCAATGCTTTTCGTTATACTCCTGCTGGTGGAATGGTTCGGGTGGAGCTTTCCAGAGAGAATGGAAGAATCAAGGCAAAAGTATCTGATACAGGAATAGGCATACCCAAAGAGGCTCTGGATAAGATTTTCAGTGAGTTTTATCGTGCTCCCAATGCCAAGCAGTTTTCTCCCATAGGCACGGGCTTGGGCTTGAGCATTACCAAAACCCTGATTGACCGCTACGGCGGAGAAATTTATGTAGAAAGCGAGGAAGGCAAAGGCACAACATTTACAATTTATTTTGATATAAACCCACGAATCAAAACAGTGCGTTCAATCAGTTCGTAAAAAAGCAACCAGAAAAGGTATAAAGGAGGTGAAAAATGGCAGTAGCAAGAATCACTCGTGTTGTTGGCACAAGTCCTGTCAGTTTTCAGGATGCCCTAGAAGAAGGGTTTAAAAGGGCAAAGCGCACCCTGAGAGGAATAACTGATATTGATGTCATCTCCCAAAAGGTGCGGATTGAGAACAATGAAATCAAAGAGTATGTGGTGGAAATGGATATCACCTTTGTTCTGGAGGACACGATGGGGTAGAGGAGAAAGATTCTCAAGAAAAATACAAAGATGATTTTTCCCGCCTGATGCAGGCGGACAGATTGATTACTCTTGGTAGGCTGGTGGCAGGGGTGGCGCACGAGATTGGCAATCCTCTTACAGGAATACTTACTTATGCCTACTTGTTGCGAGACAGTTTAGATGAAAACGACCCTAGACGAGAAGATGTAGAAATGATAATTCAGGAGACGCTCCGCTGTCGTGAGATTATTCACAGACTGCTTGATTTTGCCCGTGAGGTAAAGCTCAAGCGGGAGCGTTTTGACTTAAATCAGCTAATCAGGCGTTCGGTTCGTCTGATTGAGAAGCAGAAGGATTTTTCCCACATAAAGTTTATTTATGAGCTGGAAGAGAATCTGCCGGAGATAGAAGCAGACCCCCATCAGATAGAGCAGGTGATATTAAACCTTGTGCTCAATGCCTGCGAGGCAATGCCAGATGGCGGAAGGCTCTGGATTCGCACCAGAGCAGAAGAAGATTTCGTGGAGATAGAAGTTGAAGATGAAGGGGTGGGAATTCCCCCAGATAAATTAGAGGTAATTTTTGAACCTTTTTACACCACCAAAAAAGAAAAGGGAGGAACCGGGCTGGGATTAAGTATTTGCTATGGGATTATTAAAAGTCATAGCGGAGATATTAAGGTGGAAAGCACTTTTGGGAAGGGAAGTAAGTTTACTGTTGTTCTGCCTATCTCTCCATCAGAAGATGAAAAAAACTTGAGCAGGTTTTGCTCAATCTGAAACAATCCTTCAGAGGTTTTTGCAAAGGTAGTTTTGCAGGCTTTGAGCTTTAAGATGGTTATTTAGGTAATTTAATTCCCAAAATTTTTTCAATTTCCTTAAAAAGTAGCTCAGGATTGACAGGCTTGGGAAAGAATCGCTCCACAGGAAGATAGCGCTCTTCTTCCTCAGGATTCATATCCTCGCCGATGATATTGGGAAGATTGCTGAGAAGAATAATGGGTATTTTCCTCAGCTCAGGGTCTTTATGGATTTGATAAGCAAGGTCAAAGCCTGATTTTTTGGTCTCCATCATTATGTCCAGAATAATAAGGCTGGGAAGAAAGGTCTTGATTTTCTCCAGACATTCATTGGCAGAGCTGGCTTCAATGACATTTAAATTTTTCAGCTCAAGCAGTACTCGCAGGCTTGCCCGCTCATCTGGGTCATCATCAACTATAAGGACAGTGGCAAGCTTTTCTTCCATTAACTGTCCTGTGGCTGTTGATGCTATAAAGATGTTTTTTATTTACCGCTCTTCTTCCTCAACAATGAGGTCTTTTCCCTGCTGGCGGATGGTCTCTGCTTTGATGAACTCGTCCAGCTCCTTGCGGATGTAATCATCCATTTCCAGGAATTTCACTCCCATTCCCGGTTTAAGATTGAGACGCTCCGCCTCTTCTGGACTGACTACCCTTACCACCTCTCCCCGAAGAAGCATCTCCTGACTGGTCTCAGGATGAACCAGAATAATGGTAAACTGCTCTCCCACTTTTTTGGGCTTGGTGGTTTGAATGAAAATCCCGCCGTGACTGATGTTGTGGATATACTCTTCTACTAGCGCCTCTTTGCTTTCAAATTTCACCCGAATCTTGGTCTCAACGCGGGGATGCTTTCTTCTGCCAAGAACATCCGCATCGGTTTTCAGTCGGTTGCGGATAAAATCTTCAATCTTTTTTCGGTCTTCCTCCGCCATCTCCAAAATTTGCAGTCCCATACCAGCCGGTGTTTGCTTCGTTGCTTTTTCTGGCGGAACAATATGAATTACCTCTCCGAGAGCTTTTATCTCCTCTTCTGTTTCAGGAAGGATAAGGATTATCTCAACCTTGTCATTGAGCTGACAGGGCTTTTGTGTGCGGATAAAAAGCCCACCCTTGCTTATGTTGTGAGTGTATTCATTAATGAAAGATTCTGCGTTTTTAAAGCGGACTTTTAGGCGGGCTTTTATCCGAACAGATTTGCGTCTTCCTTGGTCTTTTATCTCCACCATTTTCTTATTTTATTGAATATTCGCCTATATCGCAAATTATTTAAGAAAAAATTTTATAATAATTTTCTTATTCTCCGCCTTCCAGATAAAATATAAAAAATGAAAAAAGTCATCTGTTTGGGAGAGGCGCTGGTTGATTTTATCTCTTTGGAGCCTGCAGAAAGCTTAAAACAGGCAGAGCGGTTCGTTCGTGCTCCTGGCGGTGCGGTTTGCAATGTTGCGGTAGGGCTTGCTCGTCTTGGAATAAATGTAAGATTAATTACAAAATTAGGAATCGACCCCTTTGGCCAGTTTATGGCGGATTTTCTCAAAAGTGAAAGAGTTGATGTTTCCAAAATCAAATTTACTTCTGAGCATCTGACACCGCTGGTGTTTGTTTCGTTGGACAGGGAACGCAATCCCAGTTTTTTCTTTTACGGCGAGCCCGGTGCAGATAGGTTGCTTTCCCCGGATGAAATCAGTGAAAAAGACCTGGAAGACGCAGAGATTTTTCATTTTGGAACTGTATCCCTTTCCATTGAGCCTGTTCGGAGCGCCACCTTAAAGGCGCTTGAGCTGGCGGAAAAAAGAAAGATGCTTATAAGCTTTGACCCGAATTTCAGGCTCCATCTCTGGGAAGACCCGCAGGAGCTTAAAGGGCTTACGCAAAGACTTGTTTCCAGGTCGCATCTTATCAAGCTCAATCTTGAAGAGCTTGCGTTTTTAACCGGTTTCACCGCTCCTGAGAAGGGGGCAAAAACAGTCATTGATGCAGGGGCAAAGGTGGTGCTCATCACTCTTGGAGAAAAAGGGGCGTATTTTGCTACCAAGGATTATGATGGTTATGTTCCTGCATTTAAGGTAAATCCTGTTGATACCACAGGTGCTGGTGATGCTTTTATCTCTGCTATGATTGCTTGGCTCGCTCGCTTTAAAGAGATTCCGCCGGAAAAAGATGAGCTTGAGCAGGCAGTCAGATTTGCCAATGCCTTTGCAGGATTGAGCACAGAAAAATTCGGAGCAATTGCCGGGCTCTGCTCTTGGGAAGAAGTTGAGTTGTTTATAAAGAAAAGCTCTTAAGGATGGGCAGGGGTTGATTGCGCTAAATTTAGCTCAATTTTCACTCCTGTTTTTCTTTCCAAAATCTTTGCCAAAATATTCAATTGAGAAATTGCATCTTCTAAAATGCCAAGTTTAAGGGCGTTTTCTTTTGCCTCTTTTCTGATTTGCTGGATAAAATCTTTTTCGCTCAGCCCAAGCTCTTGCCAGTTTTTAACATAAATCAGCTTTCCTTTTTTGTAATTTATACCGATGATTTTTGGAGCAGGAGCTTTAAGCACAATTCTGTCGCTCTTTTTCTCCCAGCTGATTTCATCCCAATTATATCCAGCGATAACCTCACTTCTTACTTTCCAGCAGGCGCAGTGCTCTATTTCCCATAGGTTGATGCCAAAGATGTTGATTCTGCCTCGCCTGCCATCTATACAATATAAGCTATCCACCTGATATTTAACTGTAATCAGCTCAGGTGATTTTTTTAGCTGGCTCAAGCTGGATTTTATCTCTTTGGTCCTGATTCGCTCCTTCAGCAGAGGATAAATAGTAATTTCAATCAGAATTAACAGAATTAAAACTAAAATCCAAATCAGATATTTCTTATTCCCGCTCAATTTTTTTCCTTTTTAACTTAGGATAAATGTTAATCTTTTTATCTATAAAAAGAGCTTGTGCCAGCTGAAAGAGCTCTTTTTTCAGCCGAGCTTCTGCCTGCCTTAAAATCCCTTCTTTCTTCGCCTGCTGAAATAGATAAAAATTAGCGGTGCGAAGGGTTTGATTATAAAATTCTTTGTCTAATTTTTCTGAGAAATTTATATGCCGAGTTAAATCAACACCTAAAAGCCGAGGCGGTGGATAAAAAATAAAAACCATACCCTGCTTTTCTTCAAATTTCAGCTCATTCAGGTCTATACCAACCCGAACAATTCCTTCCAGATATATTGGCGGAGATTTTTGCTCTTTTTTCACCATCACGCCATAGTATCCTTTTGCCACAACCAGCTCTTGGCTAGGAAAAGCAGAGCTGAAAACAAGCGAAAGGGTTTGAGTGGTTGAAATCGTTTTTTTGAAGTTAATAAGATTTATGCTCTCTGCAATTAGAACAGCAATCGCTAGAAAAAGCAGGGCACGAAGAGCCAGCTTCATCAAGCCATTAAATCAGATATGCAGATTATAATCAAGCTCTGGCGAGGTTTTTTAGCTCGGTCAGCTTCTGGGCGGTTAGCTCAGGATGGGCGCAGGCTAGAAGTGAGCAGTTTTGAAAAAGAGGTTCCTTGTCAATAGGGTAGCGGGCATATTTAACAGATTCTTCCCAAAGCTCGGACTTGGGAATGGGAGAGTATTCGCTTAGGTAGGGTCTTGCGCCCAGCTTTTTTACTGCTTTTATATCCTTTTCAATTTCTTCTGGGGTTTGAGCTGGAAGCCCAACAAGAAGATAAATGCCAATATCCTTCCGCTCATAACCTGCTTTTTCCAGATGGTCAAGAGCTCGGGCAAGGTCATCTAGACTGGCTTTTGCTCCAAGAGCACGCTGACGAGCAGGATTGGTGGTTTCTAATCCAAAGCGAATGGTCTCAAAGCCAGCTTTTTTCATTAAGACCGCAAGCTCCTTGTTCATCGGCTGGAGGTGAAGCCCGTTAGGTGTATGAAATTTTAAATCAAGCCCGGCTTTAATTATTCCTTCCAGAATGGGCATAATATGCCTTTCTGCATCAATCAAAAGGGCATCGTCATAAAAGGCAATGTTTTTTACGCCCAGCTTTTTTGCCTGCCAGATGATTTCATCAATCACCTGCTGGGGAGATTTCCTTTTCAGCTTGGAATGAAGTTTCCAGCTAACACAATACTTGCACCTGTAAGGACAACCTCTTCCAGTTAAAATCACTCCGTATTCCAGATGAGAATAATGCTCAAGGGCAAGTGGCACTTTTTCTGGAGCTTTAAGTTCAACTTCTATCTGGAAGATTTCTTTTAAAATCGCCGGGAGATTTTGCTCGTAATCTCCCACGCAAAAATAATCTGCATTTAAGTGCGCGCGAGCGTGCTCAGGAAGAAGGGTTACATAAAGCCCGCCTGCGATTATTGGTGAGTTTTTAAATATGCTTTTTAAGAAATCTATGGTGGCTTTGTAGCCAAGATACCAATAGGTCATTGTGGTTGCGACCATAATGGCATCAGGAGCAGGATAGGTTTTAAGCAGTTCTTTGAGCTTTTCAGGCTCAATGCCGTATCTTTTATAGCGACGGGGAATGTTTTTAATGGGCTCAGGCTTTTCCAGCTCCTCGGCAAAAAATTTACCTCTTCCGTCCGTTCTTCTTTTTAGCTTTTTTAAAAGGGTGGGGTCTGAGATGAGAAAAGGGTCTGTGAAATCTATCCAATGGATTTCAAATCCTGCTTGCTTGAGGGCACTGGCAAGTGCAAGCAGTCCAATGGGTTTGAGCCAGAAGTCATAAGCAGAAAAATCATAAATCCAAGGATTGACAAGTAGCACTCTTGGCATTCATCCTGCGCCCAGCCAGTATTTTTCAAACACCTTTTGCTTGAGGATTTCTCCGGTGCCGGAGCGGGGAAGCTCAGGAATGATTTTCCAGAGCTTGGGGCATTTATAATCTGCCAGATATTTGTGGCAGAATTCATTCAGCTCGCTTATTTTCAGCTCTACGCCTTTTTTGGGAACAATAAAAGCTCCTACCTCTTCACCCCAGATGCGGTCAGGAATGCCTATAACCGCAACTTCTTCCACTCCCGGATGAGCCAAAAGCACCTCTTCTATCTCTCTCGGATAGATGTTCTCACCACCTCTTATAATCAGCTCCTTTTTCCTGCCTTTGATGTAAAAATAACCATCATGGTCGCAGTAGCCAAGGTCGCCGGTATTGAGCCAGCCATCTTTAAGCACTTCTTGGGTCTCACGGGGATTCTGGAAATATCCGGGCATAACATTTTCACCGCTCACCCAAATCTCACCGACCTCTCCTGTTTCCAGTTCTTTTCCCTGTGCATCAACAATTTTTATTTTTACTCCGGGAAGAGCGGGTCCGACCGAGCCCGGCTTTCTTTTACCACCAGGTGGATTAAGTGTGCAGGCGCAGGTTGCCTCGCTGAGTCCGTATCCTTCTAAAATCTCCACTTTATATTTTTTTTCAAACTTTTCTAATACTTCTACAGAAAGGGGTGCGCCACCGCAGGTGGCAAAGCGAAGGTGAGGAAAGGAGACATCTTCAACATAAGGAAGATTATTGAGAATAGCATAAACAGTGGGCACACCAGAAAAAATGGTAATTTGATAGTCCTTGAGTGCTGAAATGAGCTTTCTGGGAGAGAACTCTCCTAAAAGAACCAAGCTGGAGCCCGAGTAAACAGGATGAATTAAAAGCGTCATCTGACCGAGCACATGGAAGGGCGGGAGAATGCCGAGAACTCGGTCGGTCTCGTAGATTTCAAGCACAGAATTGATTTGAGAGACATTAGCAAGATAGTTCTTATGGGTGAGCATCACTCCTCTTGGCTTGCCTGTGGTGCCAGAGGTGTAAATCAGACCAGCAAGGTCGTTTTCATTTTTTACCTGACAGTCAATTTCCTTATCTGAGAAGATTTCATTATAAGATAGCCAGTCAGGGCTGTGTTTTTTGCCAGTGGTGATAAATTTTTCCAGCTCCAGCCCCTCTTTATCCATAGAAAGGATTTTTTTTGCCTGGTCTTCAGAAAAAATAACAAAGCGTGCACCTGAATTCTGAAGGGGATAATAAAGCTCGCCCGCCTTCCACTGAGAATTTAGGGGCACAGCTACCCCACCTGCATAAATCACCGCATAAAAACTTTCCAGAAATTCAGGGCAGTTGCCAAGGATAAATCCCACCCGGTCGCCGGGCTCAAGACCGAGCTCAATCAAACCACTGGCAAGAGCCTTTACACGCTGGAAAAATTCCCAGTAGCTCAGCTGGTAGCCTTCAAAGTAGAGAAAATTTCTGTTTTTTTCTCTGCTTGCTCTTTCCTCAAGGAGTGTTCCTAAATTCATAAAGCCTCTCCGTTTTTAATCAAATTCTTATAAAATTCTAATGTTTTAATCCTATTAGTCAAATACTTTTTTGATTTTCTTTATTGTTTTAAAAATCTGGACGAAAATCCAGTTTTTATGATAAAATTTTCCGCAAATTATCCAAAAAGTAAAGGAGGGGGTTATGTTGAAGAAATTGTTTATTTGTTTGGCTGGTGTTATATTCTGCTCAGCACCGCTTTTAGCAGGGCATATGCAAAGGAAGCAGGCAAAAGAGCTTAATAATTTTAAAATGACAGAGCTGAAAAAGGGCTCAGATGAAATTATCACTAGCTGGATACCTGCCCGAGTTCCTGGAGATGTAATCACAGACCTTGTTCAAGCAGGCAAAATCAAGCATCCTTATTATGATTTTAATTCTCTTAGTGTGCTTTGGATTAATGACCGTGATTGGCTTTATGAAACTGAATTTTCCGTATCTTTAAATGCAGGTGAGCGGGCTTGGATTTTATTTAATGGCATTGATTATGAAAGCAGTGCTTGGCTAAATGGCAAAGAGATTTTTAAGCACAAAGGTATGTTCTCTCGGGTGCTGGTGGAGATTACTGACTTTTTAAATTCATCTGGCAAAAACCAGCTTCAGGTAAGGCTTTTTGGTCAGGGAACAAAGAAATTTATAACCAAAATCCCTTATATTGGAGTTGAGCTTGAGCGAAGAAAAACTTTAAAAACGCAAATGAGCTTTGGCTGGGATTTTGCTCCTCGTTTGATCAATGCAGGCATCTGGGATAAAGTGCTGGTTTTCAAGACCAGAGAGGTTCTTATCAAAGAGCTGGGCATAAAGACCAAAAACAGCGGAGAGGTTGAGCTGGAGATTAACTTTGATTCTTCCCAGCCCGCAGAAGGCGTGCTTGAGATTAATGTCTTTGCAGAGAATTTCTCCGCACCATCTCCTGTTTTGAAGAAGAGATTTGCACTAAGCATTCCCAAAGGAGAAAGCCAAAAGAGCTTTAAATTCACTATTGAAAACCCCAAGCTTTGGTGGACTTGGGACTTGGGCAAGCCTAATTTATATCGGCTCTGTGCAAAAGTATTGGTAAATGGAAAGCAGAGCGATGAGGTTGAGGAGGTTTTTGGATTTCGTGAAGTCCGCTGGGAGAAAAATCCTGAAATAAAAGAGGATTGGAAGTGGGTTCTTTATCTCAACGGCAGAAGGCTTTATCTCAGGGGCGCGAACTGGGTTCCACCAGAGGCGCTTTTGGGACAGCTATCTGAGGAGCGCTATCAGAGGCTGGTTGAGCTGGCAAGAAAAGCGAACATTAACATTTTCCGCGTCTGGGGTGGTGGTAATCGTGAATGGCAGGTTTTTTATGACCTTTGCGACCGAACAGGAATTCTCCTCTGGCAGGAATTTCCTTTTGCCTGCATAAGTTTTCTTTCTTATCCGAGAAGCAAAAGGTTTTTAAAGCTGGTTGAGCAAGAGGTAGGAGAAATTGTCCTGCAACTGCGCAATCATCCCAGCATAATCATCTGGAGCGGTGGCAATGAATTTAATCCGAAAAGAAACGCTCATATCATCAGGGTAATGAGAAAGGTGCTTGAGAGATATGACCCTGAGCGAAGGTTCATTCCTGCCTCTCCTGCGCTCGGCGACAGCCACAACTGGATTGTCTGGCACGGAAGGGGAAATCTTGAGGATTACTTCGCAGACCAGCATGCGCTCATCAGTGAATTTGGTCTTCAGGCTTTTCCCAGCAAAAAAACCATTGAAAAATACATTTCCTCTGGGCTTCGCTATCCCATTGGAGAGGTTTATGTTCATCATAATCTTGGCAAAGAGAAGATGGAAAAATATGTCTCGCAGATTGCTCATCCTGAGAGCCTAGAAGAATACATAGAAGCGAGCCAGAAGATGCAGGCGTATTATCTTCAGCGGGCAATTGAGCACTGGCGGATAAGAAAGTATCGCTATAGCGGAAGCCTTTTCTGGCAGTTTAATGAGCCTTGGCCTGCGGTTTGCTGGTCAGTGATTGATTATGAGCTTGTTCCCAAGCTGAGCTATGAGCGTATTCAGGAAAGTTATAATCCTCTTCTTATCTCAGCAGACTTGCCAGTGAGAAAGTGGGAGCCCGGAGATGATTTTCAAACCACTGTTTATCTTGTCAATGACTATCACAGGGATTTTTCTAATTTAAAAATTCAGGCATATATTACTGGCAAGCTGGTAGCGAGCTGGAGGGAAGGAATTGACGCGGATTCAGTGAAAAAGCTCGGCGAGATAAAAACCACCCTTCCTGACCAATCACCGCTTATTTTAGAACTTTTTGTCTGGCAAGGAGCCGAGTTAATTTCTCATAATAACTATGACCTTGAGATATGCGACCCTGTGCCAAGCTCAGCTTTTTACCGAAAGGGATTTCAGCTCTGGCAGAAGCTGGTGGAAAGTGTCAAAGAAAAAGAGGCTGAGAAGGATTAATTCAAACACACCGTCTGGCTCAGAAAAGGCGGGCAAAAGGAAATTTTTACTTAAAATAAATGAAGCAATGCAGGCGCTCTTTAAGGGTTAATCTCCCCAGTCCTCTTCCACTTCTACTTCTTCGTTTTCGTTTTTAGGCTCGCTTTTGATGCGAAGCTGAGCTCCGCAATAACTGCAATAAACATAATCACCAACTCGGTCATCATCATAAAGGGGAATGTAAGCATTGCAAACAGGGCAGGTTGTTTCCCGTGCCATCTTTTTTCCTCCTTTATTAATTTACAGAACCTGTTCTTTCCATTAAAATCTAAAATTAAGATAGCAGAGCAAAGAGGAGTTGGCAAGGTGGAGAAGGTTATTTTTATATCTGGGATTACAGGCGCTTCGTTAAGTGTTTTGGAGCTAATTCGCCAGTCAGGACCTATGGTAAAATTTGTGCTTTTTATTTTATTTTTGTTTTCGGTTTTTTCTTGGGCGATTATTCTCTGGAAGTTTTTTCAGCTCCGTCAGGCAAAGCTTGCCTCAGAGAAGTTTTCCGAGCGCTTCTGGAGTGCGGATAGCCTAGACCAAGCTTTTCAAGATGCATCAAGATATGCTCAAAGCCCGCTGGCAAGGGTTTTTCAGGCAGGATACCTAGAGCTTAATCGTGTTCGTGAGCGAAGGAAAAAGCTGGAAGAGACCGACCCAGAATTTCGCTTTCCGGTAAGGAGAGAATTAATTGGGGTTGAGAATGTCCAGCGGGCAATGAATCAGGAAGTAACAAAAGAGCTGAACAGGCTGAGCAGATTTTTATCCTTCCTTGCCACCTGTGCCTCAGTTTCTCCTTTTATTGGCTTGTTCGGAACAGTCTGGGGAATAATGAACAGCTTTCGCCGACTGGCAATAATGCATAGCGCTGGTTTAGCAGTGGTTGCCCCTGGGATAAGCGAGGCGCTGGTGGCAACTGCTTTTGGTCTTTTTGCTGCTATTCCTGCACTTATTTTTTATAATTTTTATTTAAGCCAGCTTCGCTATCTTGAAAGTGAGCTTGAGAATTTCTCCAGCGAGTTTCTTAACATTATTGAGCGTCATTATCTCAAAAAGCTTCGCCTGCAAAAAGAAGAGGAGCTGGCAGAGGCAAGATGAAAGGCGAGCATAAATCCAGACTTCCTATCTCAGAGATAAATGTCACTCCGCTGGTAGATGTTATGCTTGTGCTTTTGATTATCTTTATGATTACCGCACCGCACCTTGAGCAGGGCGTGCCAGTAAATCTGCCAGAAGTGACAACAACTTCTCTGCCTGCTCAAACCGAAGAGCTGGTCATTACCATAACTGCTGAGAGGAAGATTTATATCAACCGTTATCAGGTTGGGTTAAGTGAGATTCAGCCTAAAATGAGAGAAATTTTAAGGCACAGAAAAGAAAAAGAGATTTACCTGCGAGCAGATAAAACAGTTCCTTATGGATTTGTGGTTCGGGTAATGGCTGAGCTTAAAAAAGCAGGAGCTAAAAGCATCGGGCTGGTGACCGAACCGGAGCGGATTGAAAGATGAGCTCCAAAAGGCAAAAATCCCCTGAGCCAAAATTCCAGCTCTTTCTTGCCATTTCTTTAGCTTTTCATCTTATTGCTTTTGGGCTGGCTCTTTCTTATTCACCTAAGACAAAAAGAAGTGCTTTTAAATTCAGTGCTGTTGAGGTAAGGCTTTACAGTCCCAAGAACTTTCCTTTAACCGCAGAAGCAAAAAAGAAGAAAAAAACTAGCGCTGGCAAAAAGGCTGAGATAAAGCCAGCTTCCAAAAAAGCCAGAAAAGTAATTCCCAAAAAGCCTTTGGGTAAAATCTCCAAAACTTCTTCAGAAGGGAAAACTGAGGGGGAATATAATCATAAGCTGGTTGAGCAGGCTATATCTGCCATTGCAAAGGAGCTTGCCCGCAGTGAAGAAAAGAGCGAAAAGCAGGAGTGGAATGAGCTGGTTGGAGAGATGCGGGCGGATTTGGAAAAATGGGCATATTATGAGCGGGCAAAAGATGTTTATGCCAGAAACTGGATGGTTCCTAAGGCAGTGCCTCAAGACCCATCGTTAAGCGTGAGAGTGATAATAACTGTGGATTCAACAGGCAAGG
Source organism: uncultured bacterium (assembly GCA_964592965.1). Classification (GTDB taxonomy): domain Bacteria; phylum RBG-13-61-14; class RBG-13-61-14; order RBG-13-61-14; family DRUE01; genus CAZKMM01. Next base: position 4,062 of record CAZQJX010000036.1, on the reverse strand, counting down.
TGGTGTCTTATAAAGTATTAAAGTGGAGTGGCAACAGCACATTTGACCTATCTGTTCAGAAATTGCTCAAGCTGGTCAAACAATTGCCTGCTCCCAGCTGGGCAAAAGAAGGAGAGCTTGTTAAAATAGGATTTGAGTTTCGTCCATTTACACAAAAGCAATGAAAAAGATGTGCAAAGTGAAATTGTTTGGGAAAATAATTTATGCTCTTGTGATAGTTTTCCTTGCTGGCGTTGCCTCCGCCCAGCCTGAGGAGACAGAGTTTATTGTTATCAGCAAGGCGCCCACAATGGCAAGGATAGCTATTTTGGAATTTCGCATTTCTAATCCAGCGCTGGCAGAAAAAAGCTTGGAGCTTGCTCAGCTTCTAAAAACAGACCTTGAGCGGAGTGGTCTTTTTGAGATTATCCCACCAGAAGCCTATCTCCAGCCAAAGCCTTTTATTGAAGAAGAGATTGACTGGCAGGCTTGGAATATGATTGATTGCCAAGCGGTGATAGTCGGCGAGCTGGAGGAGACTCCCGAAGAAAAGTTCCAGCTAATATTAAAACTTTATGATGTGCTGGCGCAAAAGCTGGCTGTGGGTAAAAAGTATATTGGCGGAGAGCAGAGCCTGCGGAGGATGATTCATCGCTTTGCAGATGAGACGGTTCTTTGGCTTACTGGCAAAAGAGGCGGTTTTGAGAGCAGAATTGCTTTTGTCTCTGACCGCACCGGAAGAAAAGAAATTTATGTGGCGGACTCTGATGGAAAAAATATTCGCCAGCTTACCAAAACCAGCAAGCTTAATCTTTCTCCCTGCTGGCTTGATGGTTCAAGACTTTATTACACCGGCTATGACCGAGGCAATCCCGACCTTTATCTTGTTGATATTTTCAGCGGAAAAAAAATGCTTATATCTTCTCGCAAGGGACTAAATATCACTCCAGCAGTGGGTCCCCGAGGAAAGAAACTGGCGCTGGCAATGGAAAGCCCAGGAAATAATCTTGATATATACATTACCAATCCAGATGGCTCCAAGCCACTGAGGCTCACCTATTATCCTTCAGCAGAGCTTGCTCCCACCTGGTCGCCAGATGGGCACTATCTTGCCTTTGTCTCTGACCGAACAGGCACTCCCCAGATTTATATGATGGATTTGTATCGGGGAAGTGAGGCGAGCGGAAATCGTCCAGTCAGGCTCACCTTTGAAGGTGATTACAACACCTCTCCTGCCTGGAGCCCAGATGGAAGGTATCTTGCTTATTGCAGGCGCATTGGCAATCAGTTTGACCTGTTTTTAATAGATTTTCAGGCAGGGGGCACAAATGCGGAGGTTCAGCTTACCCAGACTCACTATAATGAAGAAGACCCGAGCTGGTCTCCTGATGGAAGAATGCTTATTTATTCTGCCAATCCGCACGGAAATTATGATATATTTATGATTAGCATATACAGCAAAAAGCCCATACAGATTACTAACTGGGATTCAAATGAAACTCAGCCTAGTTGGTCAGAAAATCTTTTTAAGAAAGGAGGGTGGAAATGAAAAGACAGCTAGCTTTGGCTCTGGCTATTATTTTTGGCCTGGTGGTTTTTTCCTGCGGAAGAGAAGCAAAAAAGGCAATTGATGATGCTCAACTCGCCTTAAATCAGGCAAAGGAAGCTGGTGCGGAGCAATACGCTCCTAGCGAATACAAAAGCGCAGAGGAGCTTTTAGCAAAGGCACGCAAGCAGTTTGATGAGCGGGATTATAAAGAAGCAAAAGCAAGTGCGCTCAGCGCCAAAGACCAGGCTCTTTTAGCAAAAAAGCGTGCTGAGGAGAGAAAGAAAGAGGCAGAAAAGGCGGAAGAAGAGGTCTCTACTGCCTATAATGTTCCCAGCCTTTCAGAAGAAGGCGTGCCCATTGAGGAGCAGGCAAAAGCTGCACTTAAAGATATTCATTTTGGATTTGATAGATATGATTTAACCGAAGAAGCCAAAAAGATTCTGGAAGAAAATGCCCGCTGGCTTAAGGAGCATCCAGAGGTAAAGATTATCATTGAAGGGCACTGTGATGAGAGAGGAAGCGAGGAGTATAATCTGGTTTTAGGAGAAAAGCGGGCAAAGGCTGCGAGAGATTATCTAATCAGTTTGGGTATAGACCCGTCCCGCCTCAGCATTATCAGCTATGGCGAAAGTATGCCTTTAGACCCGAGACATTGCGAGGAGGCTTGGGCAAAGAACAGGCGGGCTCATTTTGCCCTTCAAAAATAATCCCGAGAGAGGAGGGGAAAAATGCATCAGCTAGCAAAAGGGGGGATTTTTGTCTTTGCGCTCGTTCTAGCGGTAGCAAAGGCGCATTCTTGGAAGTTGAGCGACCTTGAAGCCAAAGTCAAGGCGCTTGAGATAAAAATTCAAAAGGTTGAGGAGCGGGAAGAAGAGTATCGCAAGCAGGTTGAGCAGGCAACCAAAAAGAATGAGGAGCTGGTTGAGGGGCTCAGGAAGGAGCAGGCAGATATCAAGCTGGAGCTGGAGATGATTAAGGACGAGCTGAGCCAGCTTGAGGAGCTGGTCAGACAACTTTCTGACCGAATAAGTGCACTGGAGCTTAAACTGGAAACTTCTTTTCCACAAGAGAAAGGAGAGAAAGAAGAAACTAAAGAGGAGCAGGCAAAAAAGTCCCTTAAAGAAATTTACAATATCGGCTTGGAGTATTTTCGTAAAGGCAATTACGATGCCTCCCGTGCTCAGTTTGAGGCATTTTTAAAAGCCTATCCTAACACGGTTTTAAGTGATAATGCCCAGTTTTGGATTGGTGAATGTTATTTCCGCCAGAAGAATTACAAGCGGGCAATTCTTGAATACAATAGGGTTCGGGAGAGGTATCCTAAAGGAAATAAAGTTCCAAGCGCTCTTTACAAAATGGGCATTTGTTTTGAAAAGCTGGGCAAAAAGCCAGAAGCTATTGCCACCTATAAAGAGCTTATTCAGAATTATCCCAAAAGCCAAGAAGCAAAAAAGGCAAAAGAAAGACTGGATAAATTAACTTCACCCCAAAAATAACCTCTTTGTTTAGGCTTTTAACTTTGTATAATCATTGAGAGATGAAATTTTGATAATGATTAACTTTAAAAGGAGAGGAGTTGAGCTGAACCGCTATCAAGTCAAAACGATATTCAAATTTTTTCATCTTATTTAAAGCAAGCCAAATTTGAGCGGTTCTGACAATTTTTTGGATTTTCTTTTTGTTAACTGATTCCTCAGGAGAAAAACTATCAGGACAGCTTGAGCCTCTAACCTCAACAAAAACAATCACCCTTCCTTTTCGGCAGATGATATCTATCTCCCCTGTTTTGGTGGCAAAATTCCTCTCTAAAATCTTGTAGCGGTTTTTGCGAAGAAATTTAACAGCAAGCTCCTCTGCTTTTTTTCCAACCTGAGAGGTTTTGCTCATTGATATCGGGAGAGTTTTTTGGCAATAAATTTATCCAGCTTTTTTTGCGCATCTGGGTCTGGTTCTTTAAATACAACTGCCATTCCACTGATCAAGCCCTTTTCATAGGCTTCTTTTAGCTCCACCCGATGAACCACCTTGGCACGAAAATTAAATTCTTCATCATCATCTGGTAGAAGGAATTTTATTTCTATCTCAGAATCTATTTCTGGCGGGTTAGGAGTTTTAATGAACATTCCCTCTCTGCTCAAAGTGTATGACTGGGCAATTTCTTCTTTTTCACCGAGCTTCCAGCTCAGCTCCAGATTAACCGCAATTCTTGGATTCTTGCGGGTGCTTACATATTTATGACCATAAAGAAGCTCATTGATTTTAAAAAACATCTCATCTGGATTTTCTGAAATAACCAATAGCTGGTTGATGTCTATGGGTGGCTTGCCTGAACCTTTTTTCCTTCCAGGTTTACTCGGCATATTCTGGCTAACTTCCCTTTTGCGTGGTGCCCAGCTTTTTGTCCTCTAGCTCCTTTTTTTCCTCAGGCTCCTTAATTGACAGGTCACGAACAAAATCAGGACAATTCCTTCCCGGCTGACGGGAGATTTGAAATTTTTTCTGGCAGAACTCCCGCCAGGCACAGACCACACATA
>CAZQJX010000035.1:0-21228 GCA_964592965.1 uncultured bacterium | reverse complement strand
TTTCCCCAGAATCCATAAAAGAGCCAGAGCAGAAAGAGCTGAGAATAAAAATCTCCCCTCAAGAGCTTGAGCGGGCTTATTTTTATATGGGCTGGAAGATTCCTGAATTTGGTCATCCAGATATGCCTGCTTTGGATTTGCTGGCAGTGATTTTGGGGCAGGGAGAGAGCAGTCGGTTGGTGGAAGTTGTGCGGAATGAGAAAAAGCTTATAGAGCAGGTTTGGGCTTATTCACATACACCGCGCGGACAGGGCTTGATGATGATTGGCGGGAGTTTAGAGCCTGCAAAATTACTGCCTGCTTTAGAAGCAGTAATTAACGAGATAAGGCGCATTTCGCTTTATGGATGTGAGGAGTGGGAGCTTGAGCGAGCAAAGCGACAGATTGAAAGCGATGCTATTTATGCTCGGGAAACTGTGGAAGGTAGAGCAAGAAGGCTTGGGTTCTTTTTCTCAATAATTGATGACCCAGACTATGAAGAAAAATATTTAACTGAAATTGAAAAAGTAAGCATTGATGACATAAAGCGAGTTGCTCAAAAGTATTTAACGCTTTCTTCGCTTTCCCTTGCGCTGATAGTTCCAAAAACAGAGCATAAAGAAAATCTTAAAGACAAAATCAAGCAGACACTAATTGAAGCAGAAAGCAGGGAGCTTAAAAAAGTATCCTTTGGCAGACCACCAGAGATAATCTCTGCTCAATTATTCCCTGTGCCTTGGACAAGAGAAAAAGAAAAGGTTAAAGAGCCAGTAAGGTTTGTGCTTAACAATGGTGTGAGATTAATTGTGCGAGAAAATCATTATGTTCCTTTGGTTTCAGTTCGGGCAGGTTTTCTTGGTGGAGTGCGGTTTGAAAATGAAAAGAACAACGGCATTTTTCACCTCATCTCTGAGCTGATTACAGAAGGAACAACCAATCACACTGCCAGTGAGATTCACAGGATAATAGAATCTCTTGCTGGTGCGATGAATGGATTTTCAGGAAGGAACAGCTTTGGCATAACCTTAACTGTTCCCAGTCCTAATTTTAATCAGGCATTTGAGCTTTTAGCAGAAGTTCTTAAAGAGCCGACTTTTCCTGAAGAAGAGCTTGAGCGAATTCGCCTGCTTACACTATCTGCCCTTAAGCGTGAGCAAGACCAACCAAGAATTTTAATCAACAAATTATTTTTAAAGACCTTATACAAAGAGCATCCGTATAGGTTTAATCTAATGGGCAGTGAAGAGAGCATAAGCAAAATAAGCCGAGAAGAGTTGGTAAACTTTTATAAGACCTTTTCAGGTGCTAACCATCTGGTAATTGCGATAAGCGGAGATGTTGATGCCCCAAAGGTAAAAGATATGGTTGAGCAATTGTTTGCTGGCTGGAAATCACAAGGCAAGTTGCCCAAAGCTCCCACGCCAGAACCTGATTTTGCCCAACCAAGAGAAAACATAATGAAAAAGCAGGTTATGCAGACCCAGATTATGCTGGGCTGGCTGGGAACAACTCTTTCCGCACCTGACCAACCCGCAGTTGAGGTAATGACCGAAATACTTTCAGGAATGAGTGGAAGATTGTTTGTTAGACTGAGAGACCAAAAAAGCCTTGCTTATGAGGTAAATGCCATTCATTTAGAAGGGCTTGAGCGGGGATTTATTGCTGGATATATAGGCTGTGCGCCTGATAAAAAAGAGCAAGCTATTAGAGGGTTAAAAGAAGAATTTGAAAAACTTAAAACCGAACCAATAGCTGGTGATGAGCTGGAGCGTGCCAAAAACAGCCTCATCGGAAGCTATGAAATTGACCTCCAAAGCAATCTCAGCGTTGCCACTCATATGTTTTTTGATGAGCTTTATAATCTTGGATTTGGCAACTGGCAAAGATATGCTCAGAAAATTCAAGCAGTAAACATTGACCAGATTCGGCAGGTAGCACAAAAATACCTTTCTAAAGGCTGGGCTCTTGCCATTATAGAGCAAGAGAAATGAAATCAATGGTAAGCTTCTGATTTGCCTCTGCTCTCACGCTCTTTTGTTGGCTTTAATTGTAATTCTTCACCTTCAAGCTCTTGTTTTACGATTTGTTCCCCAGCCAATTGTTTATTTTGAGCCTGTTGAGCATAATCTAATAAGCCCTGCCTGAGCGCAAGCTGATTGAGATTTAAATATGCATCCCAGAAGCAAATGAGGGATTCAGCTCCTTGATTAAGATTTACACCATCTTTTAAAAGTCCGTCTCTACAGCCACCTGTGTTTGGGTCATAAAGAGGTATTCCCAACCTGTTTCTTCCCAAGAACCATTCAAAAGCTTTGCGTGCCAGCCCCCGATACCTGTCATTTGCGGTTTTGCGATACGCTTCTACTAGTGCTTCAACAAGGTATCCTGCGCAAATAGGTTGCTGGTCATAAAGTGCAGGACTACTATTGCGTGGAAACCAGCCCTGATTGCCAACTACATTGATATATTCTCTCTGGTCAAGATGTTTGAGCAGAAATTCCAATATGTCAATGCCTGCGTCCAGATATTTTTGCTCAGAGAAAATTTCTCCTGCCTGCAAAAATGCAGTGCAGACCTTGCCTGCCCCATAAGTGATTATATCTCCCACCCATCTCCAGTTTCGCTCTGAATGAGTTTGGTAAAGCTCATAAAGCCTTTCAGCAAATTCCTCTGCCTTGTTTTTAACCCTTCTTGCGCCGGGATAGCGCTTTAGATAAGCCCAGGCAGAGCAAATCCCATAGGATAAAGCCATAGGATAGTTGGTCTCAAATACTTCAAAGCATCGGTCAAAGCAATCTTTTGCTACTGCTCTTAATCCTGGCTCAGGCGCTATCCATACTGTCATTCCCAGTCCCAAAAGAGCCCTTCCTTGAGTATCATCGCTTCCCACTTTGTCAAGGAACTCACGGTGATAGCTCATAAAGTTATGGAAAAGTCCATCTTCTTTTTGGGAGAATTTTAAAAAGCTCAGATATTTTTCTGCCAGTTGTATTGCCTGACTATTGTTAGAGCTATTCCAATATTTCATCATTACCGCAAGAGCTCTTCCCACATCATCAGTTGAATAGCCAGTTTTACGGTCAGGTATGTGATAAAAACTGTGCTGGATTATGCCCGTATCGTCAGTTAAGTTTAAAAAATGCTCTAGCCGAAAACTATCCACACTGAGCTCTGGATATATCCTGCTGGGAAAGTATCTGATCTGGCGAAACTTTCTGCCCTTTTCTATTGCTTCTTGGAAAAGGCTTTTGTATGCCTTTCCTACCTCACTCCAAAGCATTTGTCTGCCAAATTCTTTTGCTTTTTCAGAGATGGATTTTCTTAATTTTTCATCATTCAAGAGTTTAATCACATTTTGCGCCAGTGCCTGCCAATCGCCAAAGTCAACAAGAATTCCTCTTCCCTCAGCTAACACTTCTTCAGCATACCAGCTGGGTGTGCTAATTACAGGCTTGCCCATTCCGACCGTATAGGAAAGGGTGCCACTTACAATCTGTTCTCTGACCCAGTAAGGTGAAATATAAATATCGCAGGCGCCGATATATTTTCTCAGCTCATCAAGGCTGACGAATTTATTTACAAAAATAACATTTTCAGCTACACCATTCTCACGAGATTTTTTGATAAGAAATTCTCTATATTCTTCTCCCTGATGCCTTTTTACCTCAGGATGAGTTGCTCCCACTACAAGATAAACCACATCTGGAAAATGCTGTTTAATCTCCGCCAGAGCATCAATAACAATCTCAATACCTTTATTAGGGCTTAAAAGACCGAAGGTGAGCAAGACCTTTTTGCCTTGTAAGCCCAGCTCTTGTTTTAACTCTTCGCTATTTTTATCTGGCGATTCTGGTATGCCGTGAGGGATAAGTCGGATTTTTTCTTCAGGAGCATCATATATCTCAACCAGGAGCTTACGAGCCTTCTCCGCCATTACAACCAGATAGTCAGAAAAATTAATTACCTGCCTTAAAGAGCGATAATAACCATCTTCTGGTTGAGCTAAAACAGTATGCAAGGTGGTTACTATTGGCTTTTCAACTCGGGAGAGAAAATGCCCGAGATAGTTTCCTGCTTCCCCGCCATAAATTCCAAATTCATGTTGGACGCAGACTAAATCCACTTGAGAAAAATTTACATATTCTGCTGCCCGATGATAGTCCTGAAGCGAATTTTGATTGATTTCAAAAATTACCTCCGGTGGATACTTATAGCCATTGGGAACATTATTCATTGCAATCACATAAGCCTGATGAGCCGGATTAGATGAGTTTATAAAAGCATTCCTTAGGTCATAAGTAAAGGTGGCTATACCACAGGCACGAGGAATATAGGTTCCAAGAAAAAAGACTTTAAGCCTGCCCTCTTTTTCGTGGGTCATTTTGCCCCTCCTTCTCTGGGGTTAGATGCAAGGAAATAATTAAAAAGTTTTATTCTATTTATTTTTTAAGCATTCTTTTGAGCACTGGCAAGGAATATTTTTTATAAGGTATTGATTTTTAAAGATTTTCTAAAAGGAAGGGAAAGAAGAACTAAAAGCCAAAAACCTACTCCTGCAAGCTGAATCCAAAGCCCAATTCTCGTCGCATAAGGAAAGTAAATTAGTTTAATGATGTGCCTTCCAGGGGGAAGGGCTATGCCCATATAAGTGTAATCAGCTCTTATCACCTTGATTTCTTTACCATTTGCAAAAGCTCTCCAGCCAGGAAAATAATTCTCTCCAACAACCAAAAAGTATTGGAGCTTATCTTTAGGCACATTTTCTAAAGTAGGAAGTAGTGCCTCAAATTCCCATTTTCCGGGCAGAAATTTTATTGCTCTGATTTTGCCCTGATTTTCTTTATGTCCTACAAAATCAATTTTTTCTTCAATCAGTGCCACTTCAAGCGGGTTGAAGGCTTTTTCTTTTATTGCGGTGAAGGCTTGCTCAGCTGAAAGATTTTTAACCTTACTCACCAGCCAGAAGCGTGGCAAGGGATTTTCTAGTTTATAGAAGTAAAAATCAGAAAGATGCCTTACCTTTTTAAGCCCTATGATATTAAGCTCAACTCCTCTACTTATTACATTTCCAACATTGAGAAATTTAAGATAAAAAATATCATTTTGGTCAAGGCTTTTTGGATTAGTGGCTTTTGAGATGTCCATATCAATTCTTCCTTTCTCGTCAAAAATAAGATATCCCGGGGTAATAAGATTTATGAGCTTAGCGCACCGCATAGGTGGAACTCTCCAGTATCCAAGTGGTGAATGCGTGCCTGGAAGATTTAAGGGAAGATACATTCCTACTAAAGGATGAAGGTAAGTATCAGCATATTTAAATTTACTCACAGGCCAGAATCGCACCAGCCTTTTTTCTTGGGCTAAATAATTAGTAATAAGTGGACTTGGATAATATGCTTCTTTGTTAGCACGAGGTTGATGCTTAAAATTAGGATAAACAAGGTCAAAGAGCAATGCTAAAATCAAAACCACCTGCCAAAGCCAATCTGGCTTTTTCAGTTTAGGAATTAGCAGATAAATTGCTCCCAGAGAAATAATAAAAAGTAAAACAGGACGCTCCTTTTCTATAAAAAGCCCTAAAGTGCCAATAAGAAGACAGGTTAAAATGATTAATATCATTCCGAGCTTGGATTTTTGCCCTGCCAGCTCTTCAGCTCCAAATCCACTTAAAATGGCAAATCCTGTTGCTAAAACTACTCCTGCTGAATAATGAAGGGCAAATCGGTTAATAATTGGAATATGATACAAAATTTGCATCAATGGCTTGTAGTCAAAGACATAAAGAAGTACTAGAACAAGAAAACTTATGGCTAAAAGTCCTTTGGTTTTAAGTTTCTTAATCCCATAAAAGGCAGTAATAAGAGCAATTATGCCCACATATCCTGCTCTAAAACTAGGAGGTATTGATTTGCCTACCAGTGGCAGAAGAAGAGTAAGAAGATATTTAAGTTTGATTAAATTTGCTTGAGAATACCCAATGTAATGAGAAAAAGTAATCCCAGCGCTCCTTACACTAAACTGACCATAACTGGCAAGATTAAGAATAGTGCTTATTTGAAAAAGTAGCCCTAAAAAAGCCCCTGTTCCTAAAAGGAGAAGCCTTTTAATTTTGGGCGGTTTGGCACTGAGAAGATAAAGAACAAATAGCCCTATAGAAAAATAAAAGTCTTGTTCAAGGTCATAAGTAAGTCCAAAAGCAAAGATGATGGCAAAAATAACAAAATTGCGCAGTCTTAAATCATCTCTAATTAGACTTACGCCCGCCCAAAAAAGTACTACCAAGGTAAACATTGAATAAGGAGAATAAGCAGAAAGGATGTTAAAATAGCTACCACCCATATAAGTGAGCATTCCGAAAAAACTTCCATAAGGAGATATGCTCAATTTGCGAAGCGCTCGATAAAACAAATACCCGCCAAGGGAAAACCCTATATAATGGACAATGAAGAAGTTCCTGGCGCTGTCAACAAGCATATAAAGATATACAGAGCCAAAATAAAAATGATTGGGCGGATAAGCCAGATAAGGAAACCCTAAGTAAAAATGCGGAGACCAGGCAGGAAAAATCCGTTTATGAAGGCAATGGGCAACAAACTCCATAAAAGGAAGCCACTGGATCTGGCGCTCAAAATACCAGATAGAACTGGAAGGAACCAGCTTTCCTGAAATAATGTCTGGAATATAATAAACCGCACAAAAAACCAGCCAGATAATAGTAAAAATTCTGTCCCAAAGTCTTTCTGATTTGTCAATCACCGCAAATAATTTATCCTAATAAGATAAGATTGGCAAAGGAATTTCTTTTAAAGGAGCTGGTTAATGCACATAAAAAAAGGACTGAGTGGGATTTTGGCTTTGGTTTTTTTAGCTGGCTGTCTTCATAAACCAACAGGATTGGAAAATCCTAAGCCAAAAGATTTGTATTTGGCAGTTGTGTCTTTTTATGATTTTTTGCTTTATAAGGATTTAGATAGCTTCGCAGATAAGCTGGAAATTCAAGCGCGCTTTCAAAACCAAGAGCATTTTTACAATTTTCTTGATACAATCCTGCCTGCAATGTGGGAGAGAAATTTTGAGCGGAACCGAATCATTGATTACAGAATTTTGCAAATCCGCACCGAGCCTGATAAAGACCAAGCTTGGGTGAAAATCTGGATTCTCTCTGATGATATACTTCCTTTTGGGAAAGTGATGACTTTTGAGCACCACTGGTATTTATATCATTTTGTTTGGTATCCTGCGGAAATCAAAGCTCCTAAAGCAACCTGGTGGGAAAAATACAGATGAGCATAGAGAAAAAGTCTCCTGAAATAATCTCAGCAAAGCCTGAATTTCGCTGTGGATATATCACCATTGCAGGAAGACCCAATGTAGGCAAAAGCACGCTTTTAAACCAGATTCTTGGTCAGAAAGTTGCTATTATTTCTCCTAAGCCCAACACCACTCGCAATCGTATTCTGGGCGTAAAGACTCTGGAAGATGCACAATTGATTTTCCTAGATACTCCTGGCATTCACCAGGCAACCAAAGAGCTTAATAAATATATGGTTGAGCAGGCGCTTCGTTCTGCGCGAGAGGCAGACCTTATTTATTTGATGATTGAAGCAAATACTCCTTGGCAGGAAGAAGACATTTTTACCTTCCGCCAGCTGGCTGTGCTTGAGCTTCCTCTTATCCTTGTGATTAATAAAATTGACCTTGTCAAGAAAAGAGACCTATTGCCTTTAATTGATTACTCACAAAAGCTCGGTCCGTTTAAAGAGATTGTTCCTATCTCTGCCCTCAAAGCAGATGGAATTGATGAGCTTATTAATGCAACCATTCCCTATCTTCCAGAATCTCCTGCCCTTTTCCCAGAAGATATGGTCACTGACCAAGCAGAGAGGTTCTGGGTAAGCGAGGTAATCAGAGAGAAATTATTTCTTCTCACCCATCAAGAAGTTCCTTATTCAACTGCTGTGTTGATTGAAGATTGGAAAGAAACTCCAAATCTTTTGCGCATTCGCGCCATCATCTTTGTGGAAAGACCGAGCCAAAAAGGAATTATCATTGGCGAAAAAGGAAGAATGATTAAAAAAATCGGCACCTTGGCAAGAGAAGAGATAGAGTTTTTTCTTGGAACAAAAGTTTATCTTGAGCTCCGTGTTAAAGTAAGCAAAAACTGGACAAAAGACCCTTATGCCCTAAGGAGAATGGGCTATAGATAAATTTGGTCATAAGCTAAAGGTTGTTTTTAAGTTGGCTTTCCGGATGAGCGTATGGAGCAAATAGAGCGGACATTTGAATATGCGAGGAGTTTGGATTTGAACAAGGCATATTTTTTCATATTTAATCCTTTGCCTGGTAGTGAGTTATATGATGAGTGTATAGAGAAAGGATTATTCAAACAAGAAGACCTTTATCTGGAGAATTATTGGTTTACGGGAATATCTACAAATGAGTTTAATCCAGATGTGCTTAAAAAGATGCTTCACCGAAACTACTGGTATTTTACTTTCCGACCGCTTTGGCGAGACCCTAAGAAGTTCTTTACCAAATATGTAAAAAGGATTTTACGAAAAGAGACCATAAAAACACTTTGGAGAATAGCTAGAACTGTTCCCAAAATTCTTTCAAGTGAACAGAGAGAGTTTTAATACAACTGTTAAAAATTTTTTCTTACTGTAAAACTCGCTAAAATAAAAATGATGAAATTTCCTTCCCGAAAAATTGAGCGAGTAATGTTAATTTTTCCGCCTGTGCGTATTGCTGCAATGTATGAAAAGATGTGCTGTATGCCTATGGGAATATCATATATAGCGTCGTATATACGAGATAGATATGAGGTAAAGATATTGGACAGTGTAGCAGAGGGTTATGAAGAGGAGCGTTGGTTGAGTGATAATTATTTTGAGTATGGATTATCGGTTGAGGAGATAGTTAAGCGAGTTGAGGAGTTTGGAGCGGATGTTGTTGGGGTAAGTTGTTTGTTTTCATCGCAGTTTTTAGTGGTTCGGGATATAGTGAATGAGGTTAAGCGGAGGTTTCCTGAGGTAATAACGGTAATAGGTGGTACTCATCCAAGTTTTTTGCCGGAGGATAGTTTTGGTCGTATAGAGGGGTTGGATTTTGTGGTCCTACATGAGGGGGAGGAGAGTTTTTTGCGGTTATTGGACAGTTTGGTTCGGGGTTATGGTTGGGAGGAGATAGATGGCTTGGCGTGGCGTGAGGATGGGGGAGTACGAGTAAATGAGAAGCGAAGTTGGATAAGGGATTTGGATGATTTGCCATTTCCTGCTAGGGATTTATTGCCGATGGAGCGATATTTTGAGATAAACATACCATTTATGTTTTTTTCGCGTAGTAGTCGTAATATATCTTTTATAACGTCGCGAGGTTGTCCATATAGATGTAGGTTTTGTTCATCGTGTTATCATTGGGGTAGGCGGATAAGGTATCGGAGTGTTGAGTCGGTATTGGAGGAGTTAGAGGAGTTGGTGGTAAGGTATGGGATAGAGGAGGTTAAGTTTGAGGATGACAATTTGATGGCTAATGTGGGTAGAGCGAAGGAGATATTTAGGGGTATGATAGATCGAGGTTTGAAGTTGCATTGGAATATGCCGAACGGGGTAATGATCAAGGCATTAGATGATGATGAGTTATTGGGATTGATGCGTGATAGTGGATGTTATGAGGTTATATTAGCGTTTGAGAGTGGGGATCAGTATGTAGTTGATCATATAATAAGGAAGCCGTTGGATTTGGAGAAGGCACGAGGGATAGTAAGGAAGGTAAAGGGATATGGTATAGATGCACATGCATTTTTTATAGTAGGCTTTCCGGGTGAGCGTATGGAGCAGATAGAGCGGACTTTTGAATATGCGAGGAGTTTGGATTTGGACAAGGCATATTTTTTCATATTTAATCCTTTGCCTGGTAGTGAGTTATATGATGAGTGTATAGAGAAAGGATTATTCAAACAAGAAGACCTTTATATAGAAAATTACAGTATGATGGGAATTACCACCGAGGAATTTGAACCATCCATTTTGCGAAGGTTGATTCACAAAAATTACTGGTATTTTAATTTTCGCCAGCTCTTTTTTGACCCCAAAAAATTTTTCACCAAATACGGAAGAAAGCTCTATCGCAAAGAGACTATCAAAGGTCTTGCCCGCATCGCCCGCAACTTGATGAGAATATATCTTGGAATTTAGTCTTTAGCTGATTTAAAGTTCATTTGCTAAAATAAAACCAATGAGAAGTAAGTTTGACCAGCTAGCAAGAAGTATCAGTGGACAGTTGCATCAAGATAAAATTTTTCGTGAAGTGTTTTCAAGCTCTGCCTGTCTTTACCGCATAGTTCCGCAGGCAGTTGTAGAGCCTAAAACCGAAAAAGACCTGAAAAAAATAGTTGAATTTTGCCTTTCTCAAAAAATACCCATTACAGCCAGAGGAGCAGGAAGTGCAGTTGCTGGGCAGGCTTTGGGAGAAGGATTAATTGTCAGTTTCACAAAATTCTTCAATAAAATTATTGAGATAAATCCAGATGAGCAGACTGTTATAGTAGAGCCAGGAGTGATTTATTCCCAGCTCAATCAGGCGCTTTTTCCTTTTGATTTGTTTTTTCCACCTGACCCCTCAAGCGGAGATTATTGCACGATTGGCGGAATGGTTGCTAATAATTCCAGTGGCGCTCATTCCCTTTTCTACGGCTCCACCCAAGATTATATAGATGAGCTAGATGTAATTCTTTCTGATGGAAGCAAAGTTATTTTAGGGAAGAATAAGTTTGAAGTTATGGAGCCTGTAAGTGATTTCCCTTTTTCAATCCCAGAGCAAATAAAAAGCCTTTTTGAAAAATACAAAACAGCAATCATAAAAGAAGAGCCAAAGGTAAAAAATTCCAGTGGATATTTAATCTGGAAAGCCTGGGATGAAAAGAGCATAGATTTTGCCCGCCTGCTTGCTGGCTCGGAAGGAACTCTAGCACTTATCACCAAGATAAAATTAAGGCTTAAGCAGCTTCCGCATTTTAAACAAACGGGACTTTTCTTTTTTACTGATATTGAATCCGCCACCTATGCGGTGCTTAAGCTAAGAGAATTAAAACCCCTGGCAATTGAAATGATGGATAAAAATTTTATCCAGATGGTTCAAAAATACTATCCGAGCTTAAAACCCCTGCTTGATGAAAATGCCGAAATTGTCTTGCTTTGTGAATTTGCTGGCAAGAGCGAGGAGCTTGCTTTGGAAGAGCTTAATCAAGCAGTCGCAGAACTGGAAAAAAGCGGTCTTGCTTATAAAAAAATTTTAGCTAAAACAAAAGAAGAAAATGAGCGCATCTGGCAGGTAAGAAGAAGCGCAAGCCCTATTCTTTACCGAACAGGTCAGGGGCTTGTCCGCTTTATTGAAGATATTGTCATTCCACCTGAGAAATTGCCTCAAGGAATAAAAAAACTCAAAGAGATATTTGAGGAGTTTAAAACATCAGCACCCTTTCTGGGGCATGCAGGCGAAGGCAACCTTCATCTTAATCCTAAGTTTAATCTTTTTGATAAAAATGAACGCAAGCGTATGCAGGAGTTTGCTGACCTGGTATATCAGGCAGTGATTGAGCTTGGTGGCTCCATTTCTGGTGAGCACGGCGATGGAATTCTGCGTGCTCCTTATGTTTCTCGCCAATATCCCGGTTTATATGGGCTTTTTGTGGAATTAAAAAAGCTATTTGACCCAGAAAACATTTTCAATCCGGGAAAGATTCTTGCTCCGCGAGGGAAAATCCCAGTTGAGCCCAGCAAATACTGGATAGCAGAAAAGATAAATCATCGCCTTCAAGAGCGGATTAATCAATCTTTGGAGATTTCCGAGATATTTAAATGTCACGGATGCGGACTTTGCAGAAGCTATTGCCCAGCAGTTGTGGGCTTTGATAGCGAGCTGGCACTGCCGAGAAGTAAAGCCAGTATTGCCCGTGCGCTCGCTCAGGGAGTTTTAGAAGAAAATGTTATTACTACAAACGAATTCAGATTGCTCTTAGATTCCTGCTATTCCTGCCAGCGCTGTCTTACTCTCTGCCCCACAGGTGTGGAGATTCCGAGAATTTTGGCACCAGTTAAAGAATGCATATTAGATTACTCTGGCTTTTCTTTACGCCAGCTTATCCTTGAGAAAAGTGGAGAAGCTCTACTTATGCTGGATAAGATTCCAGCCTCATTTACTGAGCTCGCTTTATCTAGTCCAGCCCAGTTTGTTCTAGATAAATTAGGAATTAACACCAGCGCCAGCGGGTTCGTTAATAAAAAAGATATAAGGATTCTACGCCAAAAATCTAAAACTACTTCTTTTAACTCAGAGAAAGCCCAATCTCTTGCAAAAATTCTTTACTTTCCCGGATGCCTTGAAAAAGTGCTTGAGCCAGAAATTAAAGAAAAGACTTTTGAGCTTTTAAAGGAATTAAAAGCAGATATAAAAATTTTTGATGAGCTTTGCTGTGGTATGCCCTCGCTTAGCGCTGGCAACTGGACTCGTGCAAGAAGGCAGGCAGAAAGGCTATATCAAGAGCTTCATACTTACCTTGCTCAAGGATTTTTGCTTTTAACCAACTGCCCCAGCTGTCTTTTGATGTTCAGATATTATTATCCTCTTTTACTAAAAGACAAGGGAGAAGAAATTGCCCACAAAGCAAAAAGCATTTTTGAGCTTGGTTTTGATTTTTGCGTTCAGAGCAAAAGCAGTGATTTGATTTATCATCGTGCTTGCCACATTATAGCTTTAGGAGAGAGGGATTTAGTTTTAGAGGGTTTAACAAAAGCAGGAGCTCATATAAAATCAATAGTGGAGCTTTGCTGTGGCTCTGGTGGAATTTTTGAGCTTAAAAAAGAAAATAGCGAATCATCAAAAAGAATTTCTCTCGCACTTCAAAGAAAACTTAAAGAAGCAGATGCGGAGCTGGTCGTGAGTGCTTGTGGGCTGTGCAGGAGAAAGATTCGTTCTCTTGGCTTTAAGACAAAGAGTCCGCTGGAAATAATTGAGGTAAAGGAGAGCTAATGAAAGCTGAGAAAAGGCTTGAGGAGCTTCGCAGGTTAAGTAAAGATGAGCTTATTCAGAAGATAAGGGAGCACAAAAAAAGACTAGGCAATGAGCTCATTATTCTCGGTCATCATTATCAGCGAGATGAGATAATTGAGCTTTCTGACCTGCGAGGTGATAGCTTTAAGCTTGCTAAACTGGCAAGTGAACAAAAGCAAGCTAAATACATTGTTTTTTGCGGTGTGCATTTTATGGCAGAGAGTGCGGAGATTCTTGCCCAGCCCGAGCAGGCAGTCTTTATCCCTGATATTCAGGCAGGATGCCCGCTTGCTGACTTCGCTGATATCAGCGATGTGGAGCGTGCCTGGAAAGAAATAAATGAAATTTGCAAAGAAAAAATCATTCCTATTACCTATGTAAATTCTTCGGCTCAGCTTAAAGCATTTTGTGGAAAATATGATGGTGCCTGTGCAACATCAAGCAACGCAGATAAATTGTTTAAATGGGCTTTTGAAAAAGCAGATAAAGTCTTCTTCTTCCCTGATGAACATCTTGGAAGAAACAGCGCCTTTAAGCTAGGAATAAAAGAAAATGAAATTGTAGTTTTTGACCCTGCAGTTGGGATAAAAGACACAGAAAAGAGAAATCTAAAAAGTGCTCGGGTATTTCTCTGGAAGGGTTATTGCCATGTTCATACTTTTTTTAAGCAGGAAGATGTTGAAAGGATACGCACTGAATATTCTTCGGCAAAAATAATTGTCCATCCTGAATGTCCGTATGAGGTTGCAAGTAAGGCAGATGCATTGGGTAGCACCGAGCAGATTATTCAATATGTTCAAGCTCAACCTGAAGGGAGCATAATAGCAGTAGGAACAGAGATTCATCTTGTAGAAAGGCTGGCAAAAGAAGAAAGGGAAAAAAGAAAGGTTATTCCACTTGCTCACTCCATTTGCCCCAATATGTATAAAATAAATCTTTTTAACTTGCTTTTGGTCTTGGAAGAGATTGCAGAAGGAAATCTTAACAGCATTCGCAGAATTCGCCTAAACGAGCAGATTAAAACAGAGGCAAAAAAAGCATTGGAACGAATGTTAAAATTCGGATAAGGAGGAAAAAATGGATATCCATTCTGTTCTGCTTGCTGAAGAAGAACTAAAAATCAGAGACGAGGTAAGAGAGTTTGTTAAAAGCATTCCGCCTGAGCTGATTAAAAAAATGGATAAAGAAGAAATTGAATTCCCTTATGAATTTGTTAGAGAGGCAGGTGCTAGAAATCTTCTTGGTCTGCGCTTTCCCAAAAAATGGGGCGGAAGAGAGGTAAAATGGACCTGTGAGGTATGCGCTATTGAAGAGATTGGCGTTTTAGGAACCGCTCTTGCCTGTCAGTATTGCCTTCCCAGTATTGTTGGAGAAGCAATTAATCTTTTTGGAACTGATGAGCAAAAGGAAAAATTTTTAAAGCCAACCTTAGAAGGCAAGCTGGTCTGCGCTGAGGCTCTTACTGAACCAAGAGGTGGCTCTGATTTCTTTGGTTGCACAACTGTAGCTCGCAAGGACGGAAATGATTATATCCTTACAGGAGCAAAGAGATTTATTGTTGGTGGCAAGGGTGCGGATTATTTTCTGGTCTATGCCAAAACTGACCCGAAGGCAGAGTCTCATAAATCCATAAGTGTATTTATTGTTGAGCGAGAGCGAGGAGTAAAGGTGGAGACAGTTTATGGATTACTAGGAACAAGAGGCGGTGGCACTGCTCGGATAAGTTTTCACGAGATTAGAGTTCCTAAAGAGAATCTCGTCGGTGAGGAAAATAGTGGTGCATTGATTTTCAATCAGATGATGATTCCAGAAAGACTTACAACTGCTGCTGGAGCAGTTGGAATGGGCAGAGCAGCAATAGAAATTGCAGCTCGCTATTCAATGAAGCGCAAAGCTTTTGGCAGACCCATTCGCAAGTTTCAGGCAGTAAGCTTTAAGATTGCAGATAGCCTTGCTAAATTAGATGCAGCTCGGGGGCTGGTTTACACAGCAGCAAAGATTGTAGATGCTGGTCTTCCTGCCAGACGCATTGTCTCAGAGGCAAAGAAATTTGCTACTGAAGCCTGCTGGGAAGCGGTTAACAATGCTATGCAGATAATGGGTGGAATAGGATATACTGATATTTATCCTGTAGAAAGACTTTTGCGAGATACCAGACTCAGTATGATTTGGACAGGAACAAATGAAATTATGAGCGCACTTATCCAGCACGAATACTATCAGGAGCTTGAAGAAGATATTAAAAAAGTAAGAGATATAGAAAAAGATGCCATCAATGCTGAGCTAGAAGAAGAAAAAGTTTATGAATAAAAAACAAAAAGGAGGGAAAAATGGCAGAACCATTGGTATTGGAAAAAGCAGAGGATTTGAAAAATTATGTGGGCAAAGAACTTGGCGTGAGTGATTGGGTGGAAGTTACTCAGGAAAAAATAAATCTTTTTGCTGATGCAACCGGTGACCATCAATGGATTCATACTGACCCAGAAAAAGCAAAACAGCTCTCTCCTTATGGCACAACCATAGCTCATGGCTATTGGACAATTTCTCTTGCTCCAATGCTTCTCGCTCAGATTTTGATAATTAAGGGGATAAAAATGGCGATTAATTATGGCATTAATAAGCTTCGCTTTCCCAATGCGGTTAAAGTAAATTCTAAAGTGAGAATGCGGGCAGAGCTTGTTAATGTTGAAGAGGTTACTGGCGGATACCAAGCGGTATTTAAGATTACTTTTGAAATAGAAGGTGAAGAAAAGCCCGCCTGCGTTGCAGAAGTGGTTTACAGATATTATGTTTAAATTTCAAGGATAAAAATGAGGCGTTTTTGGCTCAAGCTTATTTGTCTTTGTGTATTTTGCCTAGCGGGATTTAGCTCAGAGCAAAAATTTTTGACCACCGATAAAAGTATTCCTTTGCTTTTTCAGCTTGAGCACTTTTTTCCGCAAAAGCCCACCTGCCCAACTCTTGAGCTAATCACAAGACTTGAGCTCAAAAAGATTAATCATCCAAGAGTTAAGTTTTATATTGATTATTTTACAGGGGCGGGTCGGAGAACTTTTCAGCTTTGGCTGGATAGAAGCGGGATATATGAAGATTTAATCAAAGGGCTTTTAAAAGAGCATCAACTTCCTGAAAGTTTATTTTATTTGGCAATGATAGAAAGCGGTTTAAATCCTTATGCACGCTCTCGCCGAGGAGCAGGTGGCATCTGGCAGTTTATGCCTAAAACCGCAAGGCGCTATGGACTGCGGGTGGATTTTTGGGTAGATGAAAGAAGAGACCCAGAGAAAAGCACTCTTGGAGCAATTGCTTATTTAAAAGACCTTTACTGGCAGTTTGGAGATTGGGCACTTGCTCTTGCCAGTTATAATGCAGGTGAGGGAAAGGTGGCAAGAGCTGTTGAAAAATATAACACTGATGATTACTGGGAGCTTATCCAGTATCCTGGCTTGAAAAAAGAGACTCGTGATTACCTTCCCAAAATGATTGCAGCTAGCATTATTGCAGAAAATCCCCGTGCTTTTGGCTTTCGTCCGCCTGTAAAAAATCCTCTGCGCTATGAAAAAGTTAAGGTAGGCAGTCCTGTTGATTTGAGGAAAGTTGCGGAATATACAGGCACAAGCCTTAGTGAACTGAAAAGGCTTAATCCTGCTCTGCTTAGAGGAATTACTCCGCCTGATTCTGAATACGAGCTCAAACTTCCCTTAGGCACCAAAGAGAAATTTTTAAGCGCCTATCGCCGACTTCCGCCTAATAAAATGCTGACTTATTATGCTTACAAAGTTAAAGAGGGTGATAGCCTTTGGGAGATATGCTATCGGTTTGGTGCGAATTTAAGAGAGGTGAGAGAGCTAAATAGAATTTATAATCCTACCAGATTGCGTCCCGGAAGGATTTTGATTATCCCCTGTCCAAAAGGTAAAGTGGCTTTGAAAAATATCACTAGTCCTGCCTCAGCAAAAAGCCAACCAACATCGCTGAAAAATAAGATAAAGGTACTTTATAAGGTAAAAAGCGGAGATACTATTTGGGAAATTGCTCGCTCTGCTGGGGTGAGCATTGCTGATATTCGTAGATGGAATAAGGTTAAAAGGAGCATTCGGGCAGGTGATGAGCTGGTGCTTTATTTGACATCTTCTCAGGCAACTGCCTTTCGTGCTTGGGCAGAGTCTCGCCAGAAAGAAATCACAAGTTCTTCAAAGCAGGCAATAAAAAAGACCTATAAGGTTCAAAGAGGAGATACTCTCTGGGAGATAGCTCTTCGCTATGGTGTTTCTCCAGAACAGGTAATGATATGGAATCAGCTTGGCTCCAAAGCTGTTATTCACCCTGGAGATGAGCTAATCATTCTTGTTCCCAAGCAAAAAGCTAACAAATGGGACTAATAATCCAGCGCAAGGTTGTTGGTTTCAATCAAACCAACTGCTGGCTAATTGGCGATGATAAGGAGAAAATTTGCACTCTGATAGATGCAGGAGCCCGCCCTAAAAAGCTCTGGCAATGGATAGGTGAACTTGGCTTTGAGATTAAGTTTCTTCTCTTTACCCACTCACATCTTGACCATATTGGCGGAGCGCATTACCTTCAGCGAAAAGCTAAAGTTCCTTGTTATCTTCATCCGCAAGATATAAAAAAGCGATGGAAGTGGCTGGGATTTTCGCTGGCGAAGTTCACCCCTATAAATGATGGAGATATATTGAAGCTTGGAAGTTATCAAATCAAAATTATCCACACACCCGGGCATTCTCCGGGTAGTGTGTGCTATCTTCTTAAAGATAATCTTTTTTGCGGTGATTTGCTTTTTGCTGGCGGAGTGGGAAGATGGGATATTCCTGGCGGGAGCTTCCGCAAGCTGGTGCGGTCTTTAGAAAAAATCAGCCAGTTTGATGACTCAATCAAAATTTTTCCCGGACACGGTCCAGCCACTGTTTTAGGAGAAGAAAAAAGGATTAATCCGCTTTTGAAGAGAACTAATTAACTATGCTGGTTGGCGTAATTTCTGATACGCACGGATATTTTCATTCTCGCCTGCCTGAGGTTTTTGCTTCGGTGGAAAAAATTATTCATCTGGGAGATATTGGTTCAAAAGAGGTTTTTGAGCGTCTTTGTGAGCTCGCGCCTGTGATTGCTATTAAAGGAAATAATGAGCCAGAGCCAATCCCACAGGCGCTTCCAGACCCAAGTCTGATTGAGCTTGCAGGCAGAAAAATTTTTCTCACTCATAGATTACTCACAATGGATTGGGAGCAAATAAAAGATGCGCTTTTGCGCTCCAGCTCGCTTCCTTTTCCTGAGGTTGATATGGTGCTTTTCGGGCATACTCATTATCCTGTCTGGGATAAAATTAAGGGTATTTATTTTTTGAATCCTGGCTATGCAGGTTCTGACCCTTTAGAAGGCAAGCCCACCTGTGCCTTGCTTGAAATTTCACCTCATTCTATATCTGCTCAAATTGTAAATTTATCTGGTTTTTAGGAGATGTTGACTGCATATTTAAATTTGCCTTAAAATAATCAAAAAGGAGAGTGATGATGAGATATACAAGGCTTTGGTTTTTGATTTTCCCATTATTAATTTTTTCCTGTGGCCATACCCCTTCCAGAGAGCAAAAACTTACCAAAGCCCAGCTTGACCAGATAAACAGCCAAATTAGTGCTCTTGAACAAAGTCAGGCACAGATTCAGGCTCGGCTGAAAAAACTTCGTGGAGAACTTGAAGAAATTGAAAAAGAGCTTGAAAAAAACCAAACCCGCATTGCTTTAAGCAAATCATCTCTTTCTGTTTTATATCAGTTAAATGAGGAAAAGAGAGGCTCTTGGTTTGAGATATTCCAGAACTTGGGAACTATTGTTGAGATAGTGCTTTTGCTTGTGATTCTCTGGCTAATTTATTGGATAAGAGAGCAGAGCAGGGAGCAGGTTCAAGCTCAAAGAGCAGAAAATATACTTGCGCAGGCAAAAGAGCAGGAAGAAAAGGAGAAAGGCGAATCTGGTCAATAATTAAATTAACTTCAGCCAAGCCCGAGCTAGAGGCTTGAGAAATGGCAGAGCGAAAAAAGCTGGGCGAAATCCTTTTAGAAGCAGGCGCTATCTCAGAGAAGCGTCTGAAAGAGGCGCTTGAAGACCAGCGCAAATATGGGGGAAAGCTCGGCGATATCCTTCTTGATAGAGGATACATCTCAGAAAAAGCCTTTCTGCGTGCATTAAGCCAGCAGTTAAAAATCCCTGCTGTTGATTTTACCAAAAGCACCATTCCTGAGCAGGTCATTCATATGGTTCCTCAAGAGATTCAGGAAAAGCATAATGTTTTTCCAGTAGCAACCAAACGCACTCCTAGGGGAAATGTTTTGATTTTGGCTATGAGCGACCCCACCAATGTTGAGGTTCAAGATGAGATTAGGTTTATGACCGGCTATCAAATAGAACCTGTAATTGCTCTAGAAAGCGTAATTCGCCAGATTATTCGTGATTATTGGTATCGTCAGGAAGGAAAAGGCTCGTATCGTTATGAGCCAGATATAGATTTAACTGGCTGGGAACCACGCACATTAGAAACTTCAGAAGAGGAAGAAAGGTTTATTCCCAGAGAAAGAATGATAGATTTTGAAGAAGAAGAGAAAAGACAGGAGAGAACCGCTCAGGCTCGTGCTCGTCCTTCACGAGAGCTTCTCGCCCTGCTTCGCCTTCTTGCCAAAAAAGGCATCATTACTGAAAAAGAATATTTAGAAGAGCTAAAAAAGATTAAATAGGAATTTTTCAGCGCCTGTTTTTAAACCCGCTTTTGCCAGCTTGTCTTTATAGTTTTTCACTGAGATTTTCTATTACCACCCGAAGGCGCTCATTGAGCCCAGGCTTGCCATCATAAAAAATGCTGATGAGCGGAACCTGATATATGCTGGAAAGCTCCTGAAAAATAGCGCTTGATGCAGTTCCCGGCATACAGCCAAAAGGCGCACAGTTTACAACCAATTGGGCTCCCTGCTCAATGAATTTAATTGCTCTGCCAATGGTCAAAATCGCTTCTCCCTCAAAGTTAACTGGGAGATAGCGGGCACCTGCGGAGATTATTTCTTCTATTTCTGGCTCCTTTCGGTCAGCAAGGATTTCCCTGGCAATCTCAAAATATTTTTCTTCTACTGATTTTAAAAAGCGATTGCGAACAATGCTTGCACCTTTTGCCCAGAAATTTTTAAACCTTTGCTGGGAGCGAAAGCGCTGAAGGTAAGTGGTATAAAAAAACCATTCGCTCAAGGGAGCGAGCCAAGCTTCACCGCCAAACTCCTCAATCTTTCTGATTAAATGGTCATTAGTAAAAGGATTGGAACGGACATAAATCTCTCCCACCACTCCAACCAGAGGCTTGCGCTTGGGAGCAATTTTGATGGCTTTTAATTCTTTAATTGCCTGGGCAAAAATATCCTCTGGGGATTTGCCTTTTTCAAAAGCTTCTTCAAGGCGCAAGACCGCTTTTTCCAGCACTCTGTCCACTGAGCCTTTTTCCTGTTCATAAGGTCTGAGCTTACATCCTGCTTTAAAAAGAAGGTCTCCTATGACAAAGCAATCCCAAAGTTTTTTTCGCAAAGGCTCAGGCAAGCCCTGATAGGAATTGATGGAGCTGGGCGAAAGGATAATCAGGTCTTTATAGCCCTTTCGGTTTAAAATTATGCGGTGCAAAAGCCGATACTGACCAAACCTGCAAGGTCCACACGCTGTTGCCATAAAAAATGCTATTTTTGATGGGTCTTCGTCTCGCTCCTCAATGGTTTTTAAAAGTCTGCCAACAGTGCTAGCTGTGGGAAGGCACTCACTTCCTCTGCTTGATGACCTTCCCAACTCAAGGCTCTCCTGGGTTTCCAAAGGAAGAACCTCTGCGTTATAGCCAAAATATTTGAAAACACAGGCGCCCAAGCGAGGAGCAAACTCTCCCATTGGCGGGACATAGATTTTTCGCTTTTTAAATTCCTGCTCGGTTTCATCAGGCAGATAAATTTCTGGGCTGGTTTTAAAAGCGCCTGTGCTTTTGACCACATCAAGAAAAGCCTCTATTCGGGTCATATATCCTGCATCTGCGCCGTGCTCATCAAATTCCAAAACCAGCATAGGCTTATCTCCCATAAGCTCCTCAACATACTGGATTAAAAAGCTATCTGGTCCGCAATTGAAATTGGAAAAATAAAGGGCAAAAAGATTAGGATGGGAGCGG
>CAZQJX010000034.1:0-21264 GCA_964592965.1 uncultured bacterium | reverse complement strand
ATGTGAAGCTCTTTTAAAAGCGCCATATCTTGGGCAATGCGCTCATCGCTTTGATACGCACCGCTTTCAGGCGCATCCTCGTGCCGATTAATTCCTCGCAGGAAAATCTCCTTTCCGTTCAGATAAGCTCTTTGGTTTTTAAATTCAAATTTTCTAAAGCCAATCTCCAGCGCCTGTTTTTCCGCACCTGACTTGCTTTGAAGGGTTATTTCAAAAAGGTAGCGGTTTTGTGGCGTGCTCGGCGACCAGGGCGCAACTCCATTTATTTTGTCTGCAAGCTCAAAAGTTCCAAATCCGTTTTCTTGTATGGAAATTTGTTTTGAAAAGAGCTTTTTGATGAGCCTACCTTTTAGGTCTTTGAGCTGAATTAAAACCTTTGCCTGCTCATCAGTGCGATTGCGAGAAAAAACCACTCCCTTAACTTGAATACTTCCCAGATGGTCGGTTTCAACCGCGAGTTTGCAGATGGTTGTTTTGGGAGAGCTTTCAATTTGAACCAGCCGATTAATACCGCCATAAGTCCACCATCCGAGCGCCCCGCCCTTTTTAATCAGAGGCGGAAGGCTGGTAAATTCTCTGCGGTTATCAACGCAGATGGCGAGAAGATTTTTTGCACCATAATTAAGATGGTCAGTTATGTCTAAGCTCCATCGGCTGAACCCGCCTGAATGGCTTCCAACAAGCTTTCCGTTCAAATAAACCTTTGCCCGATACGCCACTCCGTCCAGCACCAAGCGGTTAAATCTTGCAGAAAATTTTTCAGGAACAAAGAACCAGCGCCGATACCAGCCCACGCCTTGATAGGAAAGAAGCTTTGGAGAAAGCAAATTCCAACAGCCGGGAACCTTTTGCTCAAGCCAGCCAGAATCATCAAGGGCTGGACTGAACCATTTTTCTTTTTCTCCCTGCTCATTTGGGTCAGGCTTGAATTTCCAAGTTCCAGAAAGGTCAATGATTGTGTGGTCGGTGTGTTGAAATCTGGTGAAATAAGGTATGCCATTTTCAAAAAGCACAGGGATGCCATCAATAATCTTTATGCCGATTTCTTCAAAATAATTTTTCAGCTTAAAGCTCAAAAAAGATATTGAAAAGAAAATAAGAGCAACGGAAAGAAATATTTTTAGCTTCATTTTTCCCCCTCCTTTTGATGTAAAAGATTTAATCATAAAATTTTCTGCTCGGCAAGAATTTTGATTGAATTTGGTCTTGACATTGCAGAAAGATTTTTGCGAAAATCTGGCAAAAAGGAGAGTTAAAAAATGGGCATAAGCTGGCTGGACTGGAGCTTGATTGCTGGTTATTTTGCCTTTTCGCTTTTAGTTGGGCTTTATTTTTCCCGCAGGGCAGGAAAGGACATTAATGAGTATTTTATCTCTGGCAGGAATCTTCCCTGGTGGCTGGCGGGAACAAGTATGGTTGCCACAACCTTTGCTGCTGATACTCCACTTGCAGTAAATCAATTTGTTTATGAGCACGGCATAGCAGGGAATTGGATTTGGTGGTGTGCGGTTTTGAACGGTATGCTTACGGTATTTTTGTTTGCAAGGCTTTGGCGAAGGGTGGGGGTGCTCACTGACCAGGAGCTGGCAGAGATTCGCTATGGCGGTTCGCCTGCATCTTTTCTTCGTGGATTTCGTGCCCTGTATCTGGGCATAATTGCCAACTGCATCATAATGGGCTGGGTGATTAATGCAGGGATAAGTATTGTTGAGGTTTCGCTTAATTTAAACCGCTGGGTGGCGGTTCTTGTTTGCTTGGGCATTACTGTGATTTATTCAGGCTTGAGCGGGCTTTGGGGAGTGATTATCACTGATTTCTTTCAGTTTATCATTGCTATGGGTGGAGCGATTATCCTTGCTGTATTTGCGCTTGATAAAGTAGGGTGGGTAGATGGCTTGAAATCTCAGATGATAGCTCTCTACGGAGCGGAGAGGGCGAGTGAGATTTTTCAATTTGCTCCTCAGTTGGGAAGCGCTTGGCTTCCTTTGAGTTTATTTTTGGTTTATATCGGAATTCAATGGTGGGCGAGTTGGTATCCGGGAGCAGAGCCTGGGGGCGGTGGATACATTGCCCAGCGGATTTTCTCTGCCAAAGATGAGCGCCATTCTCTTCTTGCCACCTTGTGGTTCAATATTGCCCATTATGCGCTTCGTCCTTGGCCTTGGATTTTGGTAGGGCTTTGCTCGCTGGTGCTTTTGCCCGGGCTTAGTAAGCCTCAGGAAGGGTATGTTCGGCTGATGGTTCAGCTTCTTCCCGCAGGGTTTTTGGGGCTTTTGCTCGCTTCTTTTGCAGCTGCTTTTATGAGCACCATCTCCACTCATCTTAACTGGGGCGCAAGCTACATCATCAATGATTTTTACCGAAGGTTTGTGAAAAAGGATGCGCCTGAAAAGCATTATGTATTTGTCTCTCGGCTCTGCACATTTGTTTTGATGGCTGTGGCTGGGCTGGTGGGATATGCGATGGAATCTATTCGGAGCGGATGGGAGCTTCTTCTTACCATTGGCGCAGGCACAGGGCTGGTTTATATCCTTCGCTGGTATTGGTGGCGGATTAATGCTTGGAGCGAAATCAGCGCAATGATAGCTGCGCTGGTTGTTTCCCTAGCGCTTCGTTTCAGCCATTTTGCTGAGCGGTTTTTCCCAAATTCTCCTCGTTATGCGGTGGAGATGCTCATCACAGTAGGATTTACAAGCTTGGTCTGGATTTTGGTGACCTTTCTCACTCCACCAGAAGATGATAAGGTTTTAGCAGAGTTTGTGCGAAGGGCAAAGCCTGCGGGAGCGGGCTGGCGGAAAATCAGAAAGAAGCTAGGAGAGCTTCCGCCCAGCCCAGACCATCTTGGCATTAACTTTTCCTTGTGGATTTTGGGTTCAGGGCTGATTTACTGCGCACTTTTTGGAATAGGCAAGCTCATTCTCAAAGATTATTTATGGGCGGGAGTGCTTTTGGGGCTTGGGCTAATTTTGGGGGTCGCAGTTTATTATCTTATTTTGCGCACCCTTGCTATTTACCAAGAGCGGGAAGGCTAAATTATTTTACTTTGTTTCAAGGTCATCCAGACAACATTGGCAAGGGAAAGATATGAAATTGTGATTCTATAAGTGATGGTGCCAAAATGCTTGTAGATAAAGGCGCTGTTGGGAGATTTTAGCTCTGGTTCGGAAAGAATTTGTTCAAAATGAACAATTCCATCTTTTAAGTATTTTTCAAGCTTTTTCCAATTTTTTTCAATAAAGCATTTTTCTGCTGGATAGTAAAAATAGCTATGCATTTTTTGCCAGAGATTTTTAATAGGTTCCTCAAACACATTTCCAAAGCAAAGCGGATTGAAATCGCAAGGATAAAAATCTCCGCTCGGGCTTATATAAAGCCGAACAAATCCACCACAACATCCCATCGCTTCCTCACTTTCAATAATTGGAAAGCAAGCAAGGAAGGGGGTGTGCTTGGAAGGAAGGATTTTGAGAACCAATTGTTTAAATTGCTCAAGGTCTTTTGAGGAGAGAACCTCTTCGGGAATGCTTTTAAGTCTTCCTACAGGACGGGGAGTAAAAACTTGCATAAAATCCACTTTCCATTTTTCTTTTACTGTGATACAAAATTCCTCAAATTCTCCGCTCCAAATACGGTCGCGAGTGATGACAGTGGTGATATGCACAGGAACCTGATACCGCTCTAAAATTTCTTTGGCTTGAAAAACCCAGTCCCAAGCACGCTCAGACCCTCGCCTTTGATTGTGAATCTTTGGGTCAAGATGGTCAACACTTAAAACCACCACAAGATTGCTGAATTTGGCAAGCTGTTGAGCGACTTTTTCTTTTAGACCAACTCCAGAGCTGTAGATAAAAACCGGGCTTAGGCGTGGAATTGTTTTGACAATTTCAGCAAGGTCATCACGCAAAAAAGGCTCTCCGCCGGTTATGACATATCCCAAGGTGCCGATTTCAGCGAGCTGGTGAATAATGGATTTTAATTGTTCAAGGGAGGGCTCTCCTTTATTTCTGCGCTCAAGACTGCAATGCCAGCAGGAGAGTGGACAGCGGGAAGTGATGGCAATAATGCCAAATATCGGAGAGGATGTGTTAAGCAATCCTGAAAGAAGTTTTAAGCTATGTTTAAGCCTCAGGCTGAGATTCTTTTGCTCAAACTTAATCCCTTTCCTTTTTGCTAGCTGAAAATAGGTTTTTATGCTTTGGGCAACAAGGCTAAGCCCATTCATTTTTATCTGCGCCTTTGTCTAATATATTTAAGCCAAGCCCAAGCTTCTTCCAGCCAGGCAAGCGGTTCAAGTAAAAGGCTTACCTCGCGATGGCAGGCAAGCTCACAGCGCGAGCAGTCATAATCTTTATCTATGGCAAGAATCATACAGTCTTTAATTATGCTTCCATCAGGGAGAATTGTCCAGAGGAGCCAAGGAGCACAGGGTCTTTGTCTGCCCACCTGCTTGAGATAACGAGAAAAGTTGATAATGGGATATTTCCTCTTGAGAAAAAGGAGCTTTTGAGCGCAGGCAACCATCTCTTCTCTGCTCAGCGAAAGGGGCTCTTTTGAGCTATAGTCATAAACAAAGCTGAACCAAAGCCCATCAACCTTTCCCTGAAAGAACTTGCATATATCTTCAAGCTCGCCCTTGTTAAGCCGGTTAATGGAGATAAGTAGCTCTCGGCGAGAGCGCGCGCTTTTGAGATTTAAGAGAGTTTTCTCAAAACTGCCTTTGCCTCGGATTTGGTCGTGGGATTCTTTTAAGCCGTCAATTGAAATCAAAAAGCGGTGAGGATAATAGGGTGAGAGGTCTTTTATCGCATTAGTGGCAATAGTAGTATATGCGCCCTTTTTTCGGGCAAAGCTAACTAGCTCTTTAAGGTCCGGGCGCAGGGTGGGCTCCCCACCTTCAAAAACAAGGTGGCAAGCTCCTTGACTCAAAAGGTCGCTGATTATTTCTTTCCATTGCTGTGTAGAAATTTCTCTGCTTTGTTTTTCACTCCAAGGGCAGTGCTGGCAGGAAAGGTTGCACCTATAGGTGAGCTTAAGCGTAGCAGAAATCGGGCTTTTATCTCCCAGCTTCCAGCGAAAAATTCGCCAGAGCATATAAAAGGGATAAAAAGCACTCTCTCGCCTCATCTTTTAATTTTAAGGCAGACTCTTGAGCTGGCAAATTCTCTTAAATTAATTTATTTTGGGGAAGCTATAAAATTCGCCTGCTCGCTCGGAAGGTTTGACACCTAAAACTCAGCGTGATAGCCTGAAAGAACAAAAAGACCTTGCGGAGGAAATAATGAAAAAAGCTGTGTTTATAGCGGTGCTAGCTTTGTTTGCTTTTTTCTTATCCTGTTCGCGCAAGCCCAAAACTTCCTGCGTATATGGTGATAAAATCCCAGAAGAAATTTTGGAAAAGGCGGGAAAAATTGGCGATGAAATTATGTTTGCTCTGGAAAATAAAAATTTTGATGAAATTTACAAATACGCTTCCCAGATGATGAAAAAAAGCCAGACCAAAGAGCAGTTCAAAACCGTGATGAAGGTTATGCTTCGTAATTTTGCTCCGATAGAATATCCTCAGCTCAAAGAGGCATATTACCTTAAGAACAAGGCAGGGAAAAAATATGCTGTGGTTTCTGTCCCTTGCAGTCTGACAGAGAAATCAAATGATATATATCAGGTTCCTGCCAACAGTGAAATAGTTAGCTTGATATATTATTCCCGTTCAGGTGAAGAAATTGCCAGAACATTTATTGAGCTGATTAAAGAAGATAATAGCTGGAAGCTTTTGTCTATAGCGCTCTCTCCTAGAACCTTTTTGGGAAACACTGTAGCTAATTACATTAAAAAAGCCCGAAAAGCAAGGGAAGAGGGGAAATTAAGGCTGGCAATTCTTTATTACCGATTGGCATCTCTTCTTGCTGATATCAGCCCCAATGTTGATGAATATGTGAGCAGAATGGTTACTCAAGAAATGGCTCAGATAAAAGTAGATTATATGCCAATGGGAATGCCCGAATACTGGAAAGTTGATGATACGATTTTTAGGGTATTTCGGGTGGATGTGTTCATTGATAAAAACCAGCCCTGGGTGAAAATTAACTGGATTGCTGATAATTTTGATAATCTGGACGAGGTGAAAGAGCTCTCTCAAAAACTCCTAGACTTTGCCATTAACAAGTTCCCTGAATACAGAGAATTCTTCGTTGGAATCATCACCGAAGCAGTAAGCGAAGACCCACGCTATTCCAAACAGACCTATCGGCTGGTAAAAAAATTTCCTAAAAAATCTTAATTGGATGAGCAATGCCAGATTTTGACCATCTGATGAGTGAAGCGGTGCGTAGTCGCTACCAAGAGGGAGAGGGCGATGAAGAGCTTTCTCCGCTGGTTCGTGCAGACCAGGTAGGCAAGCCCGTTCATCGCATTGGCTGTGGTGATGTGGTTTTCTTTTATGACCTTCGGGGAGAGCGAGAGGTAGAATTAAGCAGAGCATTGATTGAGCCGGATTTCCCTTATTTCCCCACCGCCGGTCCAGTAGAGCTTTATACAATGATAGAGTATCATCCTAGTTTAAAAGCAGAGGTTGTTTTTCCGCCCGAGGAGCGGCTTAAAAACACACTTTGCGAGGTTTTAAGTAAAGCAGGGCTCAGGATTTTAAAAATCACAGAATCAGAAAAAGCCATTCATCTCGGATATTTTCTGAACGGCAAGCGACCCGAAGCATTTGAGCTTGAGGAGCAAATTATTATTCCTTCTCCTGAGGTAGATGATTATTCTCAGGTGCCTGAGCTCAGCACTGAGAAGGTAGCGGAGAAAATTCTGGAAAAGCTACCAGACCCTCGCTACAGATTTTTTGTGGTCAATTTTGCTAATGTTGATGTGATTGGTCATCTTGAAAACAAAGAGGCGATTTTGCAGGCAGTAGAGGTGGTTGATGAGCAGTTGGGCAAGGTGGTAGAGAGGGCGCTTTCGCTCGGAATAACAACCATCATCACCGCAGACCACGGCACTGTGGAAAGCTGGTTGTATCCAGATGGCGCCATAGATACAGGTCATACCAAAAGCCCGGTGCCACTTATTCTGGCTGACCGGAAGGTGGAAGGGAAAAAGCTTGCGCTTGATAAGGGTGAGCTTACTGACCTTGCTCCAACAATCATCTCTCTTTTTGGTCTTGATGTGCCAAAAGAGATGACAGGAAGGAATCTTTTTTCAGGGCTTGGTCTTAGGGCAGAAAGGGTTTTTCTTCTCATCTTAGATGGCTGGGGATACAGAGAGGAAAGCTGGGGCAATTTAATTAAAGAAGCAAACACCATCAATTTTGACCAGCTCTGGCAAAGATTTCCGCACACTATTTTAAAAGCAAGTGGTCTTAGCGTGGGTATGCCTGAGGGAACAGTTGGAAATTCTGAAGCAGGTCATCTTCATATTGGTGCGGGCAGAAAAGTTTATTCAGACAGATTGAGAATTGATAGAGCCATAGAAAGCGAAGAGTTTTTCTCTAATTCAGTTCTTGCCAAAATGATGGAACGAGCAAAAGAAAAAGGCTATTTGCATTTGCTCGGTATAGTTAGTTTTTACAGCTCGCACGGAAGCCTTGACCATCTTTTTGCCACTCTCAAGCTGGCAAAAAAATATGGTTTGGAGAGAGTTTATATTCATTCACTTTTGGGCAGGAGGGGTGAGCGACCAGAAAGCGGAGCCTATTACATCAGGCAGGTGGAAGATTTTTGTTCTCAGCTGAGGCTAGGAAAAGTGGTGACAGTGATGGGCAGGTTCTGGGCGCTTGACCGAGAGGAGCGATGGGAGCGGGTGGAGCGAGCGTATCGGGCGCTAGTGTTTGGAGATGGTATTTTGGTGAGGGAAAAGGGATAAAAAAGCTAGGAAGAGAGCTGGTCAAGGATAAATCAGCGCAGATAAATCAAATCAATAAGAAATCAGCTTTGCTTGACAATCACTTGTAATAGAGGTATTTTGATTTTAAAAGGAGAAGTAGATTGGCAAATCCTCCCAAAAAGCTGTTCTGCCCGAGCTGTGGAGAAGATGTTGAATATTTTGTGATGGTATCTGAGGGTGAGGAGATTGCTCATTGCGCTAATTGCGGACTTATTCTCCAGACGGGCGAGGAGCAGAAAAAAGAGCAGAGAATTCGTGCCCTTCAGTATGTTATAGCTGCTGAGGATAGCCCTCTTCTTTTAAAAAGCATAAGCAAGATGATGCAAGAAAAGGGCATTGCCCGTCAGGTGGAGCCGTGCAAAAACGGTGAGGAGTTCATCACCAAAGTAACAGAGCGCATCAAGAATAATCAGCCGATAAGTTTGGCTATTTTGGATGTAGCGATGCCGATTTTAAATGGGATTAATGCAGCGGTGATTTTTCGGGCAATAGAAAAAGGATTTGGCAAGAGGCGTCTTACTCCGATTTTATTTTTCACTTCTTATCGGTGTGATGACACATTTCGTAAGGTATTAAAATATACCGCTCCTGCCAAATATATCAATAAGGGGACAGGTTCCAGCCCTGAGCAATTTGCCCAGAGGTTGTATCAGGTGATATATCAATTGCTGGCAGAACAATAAAAAATGACAGGGATAGAAGGTTTGGAATTCCAGCCTGAAATAATCTCCTCTCTGGGCAGACTGGTAGAGCTAAGAGAAAAGCAAATCCGAGCCATTCAATCGCGGGAGTATCTGCTTTTAGCCCAGCTTTTTGAGCAGGAAGCAGAGCTTACTAGCAATGAGAAAGAGCGTGATTGGCTTTATTTTCGTGCAGGCGAGATTTATCTTAATGAGAACGAGGAGAAGGCAGAGGAGCTTTTTGAAAAAATCACTCCCAGCTCTGAATGGAAAAGGCTTTCTCTTATTGTCCTTGCCAACAGGGCGCTTGCTCAAAGGGATTTTTCCAAGCTGGCAGAAATTTACAAAGAGCGGGCAGAGCTTGAAGATAAAAGAGCTGGATGGGCTTTTTCGCTTCTTTACGCAAGAATTTTAGCCTTTCGCCTGGGGAAGAGAAAAGAAGCAGAAGAGGTTTTGGCAAAGATTTTAGAATCTGCGCCCGATTTTGTCCCTGCCCTATTAACCCTGATTCAAATTCAGCTTGAAGCTGGCGACTGGAAGAAGCTGGTGGAATGTTATCAAAAGCTGGTGGAGCTGGCAGAAGAAAAAGGAGAGGGCGAGCTGGTAAAAAGCTATTCTTATCGGATAGCCTGCCTGATGGAAGGAAGAATCCGCTCGCCCCTCAGTGCGTTGGAGTGGTATAACAGGCTGGCGGAAAGCGATTGTGCGATTTACGGGCTTTTGTGTGCCCTGGAAATTTTAGAGGCGCTCAGGCAGGAAAAGGAGCTTCGCCAAAATCTAGACCTGCTTGTTCAAGCTCTTCCTGAACAAGAAAGCTGGTTTCGCTCCTTGCTTTTGTTCCGCTTGAGCAGATTTTATGACCTTGAGCAAAATAGAGAAAAAGAACTTTCATTTCTCAATCAAGTAGTGGAGCTGGACCCCTCCAATCTCCTTGCTTGGTGGAGAATAGAGGCACTGGCTAGGGAAGA
Organism: uncultured bacterium; assembly: GCA_964592965.1. Classification (GTDB taxonomy): domain Bacteria; phylum RBG-13-61-14; class RBG-13-61-14; order RBG-13-61-14; family DRUE01; genus CAZKMM01. Next base: position 11,738 of record CAZQJX010000034.1, on the reverse strand, counting down.
GAAGAATTATGTTCTTTTAGCAAAGAGCCTGAGAGCACTTGCAGATTTGATTGATGATGAGGAGCTTAAGTTTTATTACCTAACTGAGCTGGCTCAGGTTATGCTTGATTTTCTTGAGGATTTTAATTCCTGCCAAGAGGTGATAAAAGAGGCAGAGGAGATTAATCCTGACTCGCTCGCTATTGTGCGTCTCAAGCAATCGCTTGCTTTTAGAAAAAGCGACTGGCAGGCTTTTGAACAGGCAATAGATAAAGAGCTTAGCCTTACTGAAGATTCCCGTGAGCTTCAGGCGCTTTTGATTTTAAAAGCAGAGGCAGAGCTTTACGGAAAAGCAGAGCTTGAGCAAGCAGAAAAAAGCTATATGCAGGCGCTTGAGGTTCCTGCCAGCCAGTTCCCGCTTCTTCGCTCTCTGGAGCAAATCCTTCTTCAAACCCGCTCCTATGAGAATTATTTAAAAATTACTCTGGCAATGGAGAAGCTGGTTAATCCTGAAGAGAATCGCAGTTATTACCTTTGGCGAAGGGCGCTGGTGGCAGAGCTTGCTCTTGATAAGATTGAGCTTGCGGTTGGCGCCTGGAGTGATTTAATTCGGCTCAAGCCAGAGTTTTTGCCTGCACTTTTTGCCCTCAGCAGGATTCTTCGCTCCAAGCGGGCAAGAGATAACTATCTGCGGGCGCAGGAGCGAATTTTATCTTTAACTGAAAAGAGGAGCTTTTATTCGCATCTGCTTTATCAGACTGCTTGGGATTTTGAGCGAATTTTTGGAGAAGGAGAGCGGGCGGATGAGCTTTGGGAAAGGTTTTATAAAAGTGATTCTTCCCAGCCTGTTCTCTTAGATGCTCGTCGCTGGCTGGCTTATAGAGCAAGAGCTTGGCAGGAGCTGGTTGAGCTCTGGAGAAAGCTAGGGGAGCGAGTAGTAACTTCCCAGCTTCGCTCTGCTTGGCATCTTCGGCTGGGATTTTACTTAGAGAGCTTTCTTGGCGAGCCCAAGCAGGCACGGGCAAGTTATGAGCGGGCTCTTCAAGAAAATGCAATTGCGCTGATTTATCCTGCTATTATTGAGCTGAGTTATTTCCAGTCTGATTGGGAGAGTGCCTCTGCACTGCTTCGGGAATTTTCCCGTCAGTTAAAAGATGAATTTCAGGCAGGTTTCCGCTGGCATTCAGCTATGCTTTTATGGGAGAAGCTGGCTGAACCTTCAGAGCGTATTCAGCAGGATTTGCAGGATGCGTTTGAACGCACTCGCGACTCTTTTTATCGTGCGGTTTTAAGTGAGTTTTATCGCACAGCAGGCTTTTATGACCAACTTGCGGGTCTTTTAGAGGAGCAGATTAGTGAGGCAGAGGAAGATTTTGCTCCTTGGCTGGAGCTTGAGTATGCGCATTTGCTCTACCGAAAGATGGGCTTGCATTCACAGGCAATAGAGGAGTATTTAAGAGCGCTATCTGAATATCCTGAGTATATGCCCTTAATAAGAGAGCTGGAGATTATTGCCCTAGAAAAAGACCATTCAAGGCTTTTGGCTGAGGTTTTAGTCAAAGAAATTTCCCTTCGCACCAATCCTGACCTTTTGACATTTCTTTATCATTGGCTGGCGCAGGTTTATGAAAGAAAGCTCAATGACCCAGAGCAGGCAATTGCTTCACTTCGTTCCCTTCTTAAGATTCGTCCTGATTGGCTTTTTGGCTTAGAGGAGCTTCATCGGCTTTATAAAAATACAGAGAATTTCAAAGAGCTTGTCGTTGTGATTAACAGCGAGATTGCTCTTAATGAGGAAAAGGCAAGAAAGATTGAGCTTTATCTTGAGGGCGCAGAGGTTTTTGACCAAAAGCTTTCCCAGCCCGAACAGGCAATAGAAGCACTTTTAGGCGCCCGCTCCCTAGACCCTGAGAATCTGGAGATTTTTTCTCGGCTCAAAGAGCTATATCTTAAGCTTGAGCGATGGAATGAGCTGGTAAGGCTCATAGAAGATGAGATTAAGCTCACCGCTGATGAGCGAAGGCGGGCAGAGCTTTTCATTCAGGCAGGGGAGATTTATGAGGAGAAGCTAGGCGAGCCTGAGCGTGCCATTTCATCGTATCAGGAGGCTGAGCGGATTTTACCAGAAGATGAGCGGGTGCTCAGCGCCTTAGAAAGGCTTTATACAGGCGAGGAGCGCTGGCAGGAGCTTATCGGTATTTTAGAAAAGCTTTTTGTGCTTCGTTCCGCTTCCAGCGAGCGGGTTGAGCTGGCTAATCGGATTGGAAGGATTTATGCAGATAAGCTTGGGGATATAGATTCTGCTATTTCCAGTTATCTTCGCTCGCTGGAGATAGAGCCAGATAATATTCCTGCCCTTTCTGCTCTTGTTGAGCTTTATGAGAAGAAGGGTGAGAGCGAAAAGCAGGTAAAGACCATTATTCGCTTGGCAGAGGCTAAATCCCACACCGCTCCTCAACAAGCAGTTGATTTGTATCTTAAAGCAGGAGAGATTTATGAGCAGGTATTTACCGATGAGAAAAAGGCGCTGGAGCTATATGATAAGGCAAGCGGGCTTGCTCCCAGAGATTTAAGACCGCTGGATAAAAAGCAGAAAATCTTTGAGCGGAATCAGAGCTGGCAGGAGCTGGCAGAGCTACTTGAGCGAAAAGCGGAGCTGGTGGAGAGCGATGATGAGCGGAAGCAGATATTCACTTCCATTGCCCAGCTTTATCAGAGCCGGCTTTCTCTGGAAGATAAAGCAATAGAGTTTTATAGCCGAGCGCTGGCTTTAGATGGCGAGTATTTGCCAGCGGTCAAGCCACTGGCGGAGATTTATTATCATAGAGGTAGCTGGCAGGAAGCAGAGCGGTTGTATCAGATATGGTCTAGGTATTTGAGTGATGAGCCATTGGAGAGGCGGGCAGAGATATTATATCATTTTGGAGTGGTTGAGGAGCATTTAGGAAAGGAGCCAGATGCTCTTAATTATTATCAGGCATCTAGTCAGCTAAAGCCACATTATTTAGAGCCTTTGCGGAGGCTCTTTGCGCTTAATCTTAAGCGGGGAGATAAGCTAAGTGCGGAGAATTTTGGCAGAGAGCTGGTGCTGGCGCTAGAGGAGCAGGGGGAGCGGGAGGAGCTTTTTGAGGTATTAAGCAAGATGGGTGAGCTTGAGGCAGGGCTAGAAAAGACCGAGCCAGCCATAGATTATCTTGAGCGAGCGCTGGTTATCAAGCCCAACCATTATCCATCTTTGAGGCTTTTGGTGGATTTATATAAGGCAAAGGAGAACTGGGCAAAAACCCTTGCCAGCTATGACCGCTTAATCAAAAGTTCCACCTCGCCTGAGCTTATTGCTCAGGGGCTGGTAGAAAAGGGAGAGGTTTTAGAGGAGAAAGTAGGCGAGCGGGAGAGTGCGATTGCGCACTATCAGAAGGCAGTGGAGGTCAAGCCTGATTATCTTTGGGGCTGGCGCAGGCTGGCGGAAGCACTCATCAAGGAGAAGAAGTGGAGGGAGGCGGAGCGGGCATACCGGCGGATAGTTGAGCTTGAGAGCGAGCCTGAGAAGAAGGTGGAGGATTATTATCAGCTCGGTTTGATTTACCGAGATGGCTTTGGCGACCTTGACCGAGCCCGAGAAGCATTTGAATCTGCGCTAAAGATTAACAAGACCCACATTCCTTCAATTGAAGCGATTTTATCGTTGTATCTTAAGCAGAAGCAGTGGGATAAATATATTGAGATGAGCCAGCAGTTTTTAAACCTTATTCCACGAGAAGAAGCAAAAAAGAGCATTCCCATACATTATCAGCGGGCGCAGGTTTACCGGGATTTTATTGAAGACCGGGAAAGAGCCATTAATGAATTTAAAAGCATTCTTCAGCTTGACTCAGAGCATCTTAAAGCCCGTATAGAGCTAGCAGAGCTTTATGCAAAGGATTCCCGCAAGGAATATCAATTGCTGGCAATAAGGGAGCATCAAGCGATTTTAGATAGAGACCTTTTCAGGCTGGAAAGCTATCATCAGATGGGTCAGCTTTATGAGCTTCAGGGAAGACTAGATGAGGCGCTTTGCTGTTATCTTGCTCTTGAGCTTTTCGGTGCCACCAACAGCGATGAGAATATGTTTTTAGATGCGCACAGGTCGCAAATTCCTCGTAGCTCTGGCAAGTCCCTTGCTCCAGACATTCATCATCGGCTTTTGGTTCATCCATCAGCAAGGGGAGTGCTCCTTGAGCTGGTCAGCGATATTGGTGATTACCTTGCAGAGCTGTTTCCCTCTCAGCTGGATAAGTTCGGTGCAAGCAAATCCAAAAAAGTTCCTGCGTCAAGTAATGTGGGTATTAAAAAGTTAACAGATGAAATAGCCCGCAATCTTGGTTTAGATAGTTATGAGCTTTATCTTGTCTCCACTGTAAATGAGCCCAAGCTCGCCTGCACCAATCCACCTTCGTTGATTGTTAATCCTGACTGGCTTAATCGTTTTTCTGGCGCAGAGAGGCGATTTATTTTGGGAAGATGGCTAGAGCTGGCAAGGCTTCGGGCAGGACTGATTTTAAACAATCCTATTCAGGAAGTTTTAAGAGCGGTTCTGCTTTTTGCTTGGCTTCTTGCTCCTGAGATTAAAGTTCCTGGAGTGGGAGAGGATGAGATTGAGAAGCGAGCCAAGCCAGTAAAGCGCGCGGTTCCGAGAAAGGTTCGGGCGCAGATGGAAGATAAGGCAAAGGCGCTTGCTCGTGAGGGACTGCCCAGAGATTTAAATCTCTGGCAGAAGGGGATTATTTTAACTGCCAATCGTGCGGGGATGCTGGTTTGTGGAGATTTAAAATCTTCGCTCAGCGCCTGCTTGAAGCTCAATCCCAAGTTCAAGAATATTAATTTTGCTGAGCTGGCAGACCCAAGACCGGTGATAGAGCAGAGCGAGGAAGCCCGAGACCTGCTCCGCTTCTGGCTCAGCGAGCATTTCTTTACCCTGCGCAAAAGAGCTGGATATAGCCTGCTCAGCAGTTGAGCGGAATGAAGAAATCCCGCCAGATTTTATTTTATCTTGCTGGAATTTTGCTTTTGCTTGTTGTTGATTTTCAGGCGCTGAACTGCGGATTTATTTATGATGACTATGTGATATTGATTTACAACCAGTCTTTGCATCAATCTGTCTGGGATGCAATTGCTTTTAATCCTTTTCGGGGGGCAGTTTATTTTACTTACTGGCTACAGTGGAAGGTATCTTCTTCTGCCTTTTCTTTTCGGAGCTTTAACCTTATAGTTCACTGGCTATGCGGGCTGGTTTTGATTTTGCTTTTTAACAGGCTTTTTCCTGAAAGGAAAAGGTTTAGTTATTTATGTGCGCTTTTCTTCTGGCTCAATCCGATTTTTATGGAAGCGGTGAATTTTATTTCTGGCAGGTTTGACCTTTTGTGCGCTTTGTTTTATCTTCTGGCGGTTTTTTTCTGGCTGGAGGGCGAAAAGAGAGGGATTTATCAAGCCATCTGGCTTTTGTTTTTTACTCTGGCACTTTTTTGCAAAGAGCCTGCGGTTAGCCTGCCTGTTTTAATTTTTGTTCTCTCTAGATTTAAGCGGAGAAGGTTTTTTAGCTGGTGGATGGGGGTGGCGATTATTTTCGTCCTGGCATATATTTTTCTTCGCCTTCACTGGACGATTATTTTGAGCAAGCCCACGCAGAGGGTCTGGAGTCCGAGTGAGTATTTTTTAAATCAAAACTGGATTGTTTGGTTTGGTTTTTTTAAGGTGATTTTTCCTTTTCATCTTAATTTTGACTATCAGCTTTCCAGTTTGGTTATGCTTGGAGCTTTTGCTCTGGTTATAAATTTGTTGCTTTTTTCCCTGATTGTTTATTTTGGAAAAATAAGGCGCTGGCTGTGGCTTGTTTTGGGCTACCCATTGATTTACTCACCGCTGGCTTTTGTTCCGCTGGCAGATGCTTTTCGTGAAGCAAGGATTTATCTGGCAGGAGCGTGGCTGGTTATTCTTATCAGCGGGTGTTTTAGCTGGCTTTTGGAGAGCAAACCAAGAGCAAAGCCGATTATCTCACTGGTTTTGATTATGCTTTTTCTTATGAGCTTAAACAGGGCAGGAGCGTGGCGCTCGGATGTAAGCCTGTGGAGAGATGCGGTTAAGAAATCTCCTACCAAATTTAGAGCGGTTTATAACTATGCCAGCGCTCTTCGCAGAGGCTTTCAGCTGAGACGGGCAGAGCGTGTATATCGCTGGGCAGAGAAGCTGAATCCAGAAAGCATAAAAGTCAAAACTTATCTTGAATTACTCAAAAAGCTAAGAGAGCATCCTGAGCTTAAAGACCAGATGTGGGATAAACTCAAAGAGATGAGATAAATTTCTTGGCAAGAGATTTAATCTCCTGCTCCGCTCCCCAATAAAAATGGTCTGCTCCGCTAACTAATTTTAATTGCGTGCTTTCAGAGATAAGGGGCTTATAAAGCTCGGCTGAGAAAAACTGGTCTTGAGCGCCCAAAAGGATAAGGGTTGGAAGATTAAGCGGAAGGATTTTTGTGAGCCCAGCTTCTTTATCAAAGCCCTGCTCAGGTGGCATCGGGCTGATGAGAATTAGAGCTTTGGCGCAAAGACCCTCTGCCAGCGCATAAAGCGCGCACAGCCCGCCAAAAGAATATCCGCAAAGAACCACAGGCTCGTCATTTACTTCTTTAAGACTGCGAAGGAATTTTTCTGCTGAGATAATGTCCCTTGCCTCTCCCAGCACATTTCCGTATCTTCCTTCACTGGGAGCAACTCCGCGAAAATTAAAGCGAAGAGCAAGCCAGCCAGAGCTAACCAGCGCATCTCGCAGAGCCAAAACCACATTGTTTTCCATAGAGCCACCATAAAGCGGATGCGGATGAGCAATAATTGCTGGTTTATAAGGTGGCGGAGATTTTGGTCGGGAAATTTTTCCCACAAGCAGATTTCCCTCGCTTTCAAATCTCACCAGCTCCATTCAGCTCTCCTTTTGGCTGATGGTTTCTGCTAGATGAAACAATCCATCAATACCAAAAAACGGCATAAGCTCGCTTGCTGGCAAGAATAGATTTTTAATGGGAGTTCTTAGATTGGGTATTTTCAATTGATGCTGATGAAACCTCAGGTATTGATGAAAAAATCTCGGTTTTTGCGCTGGCTTGATTTGGTCTTCAGCCAGCCAGGGAAAGATGAGCTTGAGCCTAGCAAAAATTTCATCATCGCCGAGTGCCTTCTCTTGGGTTTTTTTCTGAACATAGCTTATAAAAAGCTCTTTTTTGCCCTTGCTTTCCGTTATGGTTAGTAGCATTTCGTTTGGTGGTGAGTCATAAACAGCAAGGACACGGCAAGCCAGCGCCTCAGGAATAATCTCCTCATCTATTTCATACTTGTGCAGAGCAAAGGTGGTTCGGGCAAAGATGCTGGCGAGCTTGTGGGCAGAGCGAGATTCTCGCTCGTTCTCATCAAGCAGAGAAAAGATTTTTTGCGGAGAGGAAAAATAATATCGGGCAATAATCTCCTCGCCCGAGCTAAGCTTGATGCCTGCAATTGCTTTTTTGGTCAATTTGATATGCTCGGGTGGGGCTTCAATCATCAAAACGCTTTCAGTGATGAAATCAGATATATTTTCCTTTTCTTCACTAGTCTCCTCTTGGCAGGAGAGAAAAAATCTCCACAAAAGACTTGATGAGAGAAGGGGAAAATCTGAATAAAAGTAGGGAGAGAGAAACTTAAGCGGTGCCAGAATAAGCTTTTTAAGCTCATCATCAAGCTCAAATTGCTCAAAAAGAGATTGCAAAGTAGCAGTCGACTGCCCAATGCTGGCTGGAAAGAACCTTTTAAAAAGTGCTGTTAATTTGTTTTGAGAGATAAGCTGGATTTGCTTTATCTGATTTTCAAACTCAATGGATTGATTGAGCAGTTCATCAATTAGCGGGATAAGCTTTTCTCCCTTTTGGGCAAGGTCTCTTTCAAAGGCAAATTTTCTTAATTTGCGATTGGAGAAAAAATCCAGACGATACCGAGAAGATATAATCTGAAAATCTGGCTCAAACTCGTCTTTTTTTGGAGCAGGAGAAATTCCTAAATGATTGCAAATAATTGATGAGGATTGAGGATTTATAATGCTCGCCTTTTCCAAAAGCAAAACATCCTTTTTATCTGCGACCACAGCGACTTTTTTCCCTAAAAGGGCAAGATAACAGGCAAAGATAAAGTCAAAAAAGTTCTCTGGAATAACAAGAGCAAACAGCTGGTTTTTCAATTTTCTCTCCAGCTCAGCTTAAATGTTTTAGGGCTTTTTTGCCAATGTCTTTGCGATAGTGCACTCCTTCAAATTTTATCTTCTCCACCGCCTGATACACCGCTTCTATAGCCTCTGGAATAGTGGCACGACGAGAGGTCACGCCCAAAACCCTTCCGCCAGCAGTGACAATCTTTCCATCACTGCGCTTGGTGCCTGCGTGAAAGACATAGGTGCGGTCCATTTTGTTTGCTTCTTCAATCCCGGTTATTTCAAATCCCTTTTGATAAGAGCCGGGATAACCTCTGCTTGCCAGAACCACACAGACCGATGCGTCTGGATACCATTCAAACTCCATTCCTTTAAGATTTCCCTGCTCACTGGCAACAAGAAAAGGCATAAGGTCGCTTTTTAAGCGGAAAAGAAGGGGTTGGGTCTCAGGGTCGCCAAATCGGCAGTTAAATTCCAATATTTTTGGTCCTTCATCGGTTATCATCAGACCTGCATAAAGCGCTCCTTTATATTCCCTTCCTTCTTCTTTCATTGCCCTGATGGTTGGAAGCATAATCTTTTCAGTGATTTCTTGAAAGAGCTGGTCAGTGATGACAGGAGCAGGAGAATATGCGCCCATACCGCCGGTGTTTGGTCCCTCATCATTATCAAAGACTGGTTTGTGGTCTTGGCTTGACGCAAGAGCAACAAAATTCTCTCCATCAGAAATGCCGATAAAGCTCGCCTCTTCTCCAACCAGGCATTCTTCAACCACCACGCGCTCGCCCGCAGAGCCAAATTTTTTCTCCACCATAATAAGGTCAACCGCTTCCAGAGCCTCTTGGGTGGTTTTGGCAACAATCACCCCTTTTCCTGCAGCCAGTCCGTCCGCTTTGACAACAATGGGCGCTCCCTTTGCCTTTATGTAATCCTTTGCTTTTTGCGGGTCGCTAAACACTTCAAACTCAGCGGTGGGAATGCCATATTTTTTAAGAAGTTGTTTGCACCAGACCTTACTGCCTTCAATAATAGATGCGCTCTTCGTGGGTCCAAACACCTTTGCTCCTATGCTTTCCAGTCGGTCTTTTATGCCTGCAACCAGAGGAGCTTCTGGACCGACAACAACAAAATCAATTCCCAGCTCGCTGACTGCTTTTGCCAGTCCATCAATGTCTTCAGCAGGACAATTTATAATCTCTGCCTGTTCCTCAATGCCTGCGTTGCCGGGTGCGCAGTAAAGCTTTTCTATCTCTGGGCTTTGAGCAAGCTTCCAGCACAAAGCATGCTCCCTTCCACCCCCACCAACAACCAATACTTTCATCTTTTTCCTCCTGAAAAGATTTTCTACTATTTTAAAAAGTTGAATTAAGCGGTCAAGCATTTAAGCTGGGTTTGCTCCTCTGTGAGAATATGTCTTAAAATAATACTGATGGTCAGGGTTTTTTGGCTTGGGATTTTTCTCGCCATTTTTTCCGCGCAGGCAGGCAAGCTCTATTATTATGTGGACGAAAACGGTGTTTATCATTTTAGCGACAAAAGAAAGAGCGAAAAATACAACAAGGTGATTATTTGGTCAGATAAATCTGGTGAGCCGGTTAAGCTTGATGTTGCCATAAATTTTGAACATTACATCAAAGAAGCCTGCTCTTACTATGGAGTTGACCCGAACTTAATCAGAGCAATGATTAAGGTGGAAAGCAATTTTGACCCGTATGCGGTGAGCAAAAAGGGTGCGCAAGGGCTTATGCAACTTATGCCTGAAACCGCTCGTCAGTTCCGCTTGGTAAATCCCTTTCATCCCCGCGAGAACATCTTTGCAGGAGTGGCTTATTTTAAGGCGCTTCTCATCAAATACAAAGGCAATGAAAAGCTGGCTCTTGCTGCTTATAACGCAGGACCCGGAGCGGTTGACCAGTATCAGGGCATTCCCCCTTATCCTGAGACCAAAGAATATGTTAAAAAAGTCCTTGAGTGGAAGAAAAAATATAAAAGCGGTGTTCTAAAAAGACCAGCGAGAAAAAGCAAAGTTGAAATCATCTCCGAGAAAGTGATAATAAAAAAATAATGCCAGAGGAAAAATCTCATCCCAAGCTTTTTAATATCGCCAATATCCTCACAGGCATAAGAATCATTATTGTTCCTGCGGTTTTGGTCTTTCTCTGGCTGGTTCGTCCCGAGACAAGAGAGGTTGATTGGTTTAGTCTTAAAGTTCCTCATCCAGAGGGGCACAATCAGATATTTTGCGCGCTTGCCTGCGGGCTTTTTGTTCTTGCCAGCATAACTGACCTTTTAGATGGCTGGCTTGCCAGAAAATACCAGTTAATAACCAATCTCGGGAAATTGCTTGACCCGCTGGCAGATAAAATTTTAGTGATGGGCTCTATGGTTATGCTGGTTGAGCTAAATCGTCTTCCTGGCTGGATGGTGGTGGTGATTATTGCTCGTGAGCTCGCCATAACCTCGCTTCGCTCCATTGCCAGCACAGAAGGAATTGTGATTTCTGCCAGCAGGCTGGGAAAATACAAAACACTCTTTCAGGTGTTAAGTTTGGCTTTTGTCATACTTTATTATCCTATTGGTCCGGTTAATATTTATGCCATTGGAATGGTCTTTTTTGTGGTTGCTTTTATTTTCACCCTCTGGTCGGGTGTGGATTATTTTTATCAATTTCGGCGGGTCTTCAGCACCAAAAAGGCAGGCTGAATTTTTAAATATCCCGCTGAGCTATATCTGCAAAGATAAAGAGCTTATCAGGTGCCGGTTCAGGCACAATTAAAAAGTGTCTGAGCTCGGTTTTTTATTTTTCTTTTGGTGCAGGATTATAACGCTTTAAGAAGCGTTTTTGCTCTCGTCCCATTCCACCATAGCATAGGCATTGTGGTTGTGAATGCTTTCAAAGTTTTCCGCTTCCACACGAAACCAAGGGAAGTTTCCCAATTCTTTGAGCTTGCGGGTTACCTCTCTTACTACATCCTCAACAAATCTGGGATTGTTGTAGGCAAGCTCGGTAATGTATTTTTCATCTTCTCTTTTCAATAAGGCATAAACAGGCGCGCTAGCAGATTGTTCAACGAGCTCAATTATATCTTCAATCCAGAAGAATTTTTTATACTTTAAGGTCACGGTAACTAGCCCTCGTTGATTATGTGCTCCCCGCTCACACATCTCCTTTGAGCAGGGACAAAGCGTGGTAACCGGCACAGTAATTCCCACCAAAAATTCCTCTTTACCATCTTTGCGATTGGCAATGTATCGGCAAATATATTCCATCATACTTTCTTCACCGCTCACTGGCGCCTTCTTTTTGATAAAATAAGGAAATTCCATCTCAATGTGCGCTTCCTGCGCATTTAGGCTTTTGATTAAATCATCCAGAATTTGATGAAAATTATGAATGCTGATTTGACCACGATGCTGGTTCAAAACCTCTATGAACCTGCTCATATGCGTGCCTTTGAAATCTTGCGGAAGATTCACATACATACTAACCCGAGCAACAGTGTGCTGGATGCGGTTGGTTTTATCAAGCACAATAATCGGATACCTTACATCC
>CAZQJX010000033.1:0-21709 GCA_964592965.1 uncultured bacterium | reverse complement strand
TTGCTGTTGTTTTTGCCTTTCTTTTAATTGTCCCCCATTTTTATCCATATTTTAAGGTATTATTACAGTATAAAATTTCTTCTGCCCCTTTAACTTCTGTAGATGCAAATTATGAAATTGGAGCAATTTTTCGATTAAGATTTGATAATTTATTATACGGGAACCCTTTTGCTGATATTGATAAATTAAACATTGGAGAACAATTATATGCCAAAGCAGCATTATTCCCAGGATTTTTAGTAATCTTTTTTTTCATTTATTCAATCTATCGTAAATCACATATAAAATTTTTGAAGAGTCCTTATGCACATATATTTCTTGCTTTAATGATTTTCTACTATCTATTTGGTTCTGGAATTAAGGTGGAAATTAATAATAAAATATATAATATATCTTTTTTGTACTTAGCTCTGGCAAAGATTTTTCCATTTTTAGATTATTTAAGAATAATAGTAAGAATTATTCCTTGGTTCTTCTTTGCCTTTACAATGATAGTTGTTGCAGGCTTGAAAGAAGTATTAATCAGGAAGAAGACAACGAAACTAATTTCTTTCCCTACTTTAAAATTTTTGATTGTTATTATAATAATTTTTGAGAACCTTCATTATTTAACTATCCTTCTTCCCGCTCAAAAATTTAAGGAGATTCCAAAGTCATATAAGTACCTAAGTTTTATAAACAAAAAAATTATGCCAGTTAGATTAGTAGAAGTTCCTTCTTACTGGGAAAGAGTGGGTGGTTACCAGTCCCCTCCTTCCTATCAAAGTATTCCGATACATGAATATGAGTATTTAACCTTATGGTATAGCCTAAGAACAAAAATACCCACCATAGCTAGTTTTATTAGCTATTATCCTTGGCAGATGCGTATTCCTAATATTGATTATTTACCTGATAGTGTTGCAAGAAAATATTTAGCTTCCTTTGGAGTAAGATTTGTAATTGTGCACAGAGAAGTTCTAGATAAAAATTTTTATTTAAGATTAAAAAGAAAATTTATTGAAAATGGACTTAAAAGGATAGCAAGTTTTCCTCAGGATGAAATTTACTTTATCCCAGACAAGGTAAATAAAACTCAAGTTTTATATTGCCTTGCAACAATTGATAAAAGAAATATAATTTTAACTTTTCAAACCAAAGAAGCTTTTTATAATAGGAGAATAACTAAGGAAGAAATACCAACCATTTGGGTAAATCCCCATTTAGCTAGAATAGAAAAAGGGGTGATTTATCTACAAGATAGCAAAGGAAAGATAAAGAAAATAAAGATAAAATTTCGCCTTCCCCTTGCTATGTATCCAGACCCGATTGTTAAAAAAATAGTAAAAATTAAGATTCCCTCCCATCTCTCTCTCCCGGTTAGGATTAAACAGATAAAGTTAACTTATCCTGATGTTAAAATATTTATTCGGCAATAATAAAAAATTTTTGGGGTGAGCGGTGGGATTCGAACCCACGACCACTGGGGCCACAGCCCAGCGCTCTACCGCTGAGCTACGCTCACCATTCAAATCTATGTTAATTAATTATTTTGAGCTGTCAAATTTCAAAAATAATCCGCAAGCCAAAACTGAATCTCCTCTGGTGGAAGCTCAAAAATTTTCCTGCCTTTCTCTGTTAAAGCGCAAAACATCAAAAGTGTTTTTTGGCGCTTTCTTTTTTCCTTAAGCTTTAAAAATCTATACCCATCAAATTCTTTTGGAAGCCAGCCGTAAATTTCCTGAAAAGGATATCTTTGATGGATAAAACTCAAAAGCCGATAAAGGGCTATATCAGGCTCATCTCCACCGCAGGCAAAGTCTCTAACTACCAATCTCCATCTGCTTAAATCTACCCATAGGTAGCTTTTATCTTCTTTCAAAATAAACACTTTTTGGCTTCTAAAGCCAAGATATCTTTTGTGCCAAGATATTCTTTCACTTAAAAGCTGAAAGTAATCATCTGGACGAAGGAGAGCAAAATCATTTTTCTGCGAATAGCTTCTATACCAGCTCCAGATTTGTTTGGGAAGATGCTCGGTTATCTCAAATTGGGAAGATATTTTTATGGGATTAACAAAACGATAAATTGGGTCTTTTTTCTCAATTAATTGAAAGCCCAGTCGTGCATAAAAATCCGTGCCTATATCTGAAAAGAGCATAGCAAGGTCAAAGCCTTTTTCTTTTAGCTCATCAAGAAGGCTGGAAAGCATTTGGGTAGCATAACCTTTTTGCCTGAATTCAGGTGGGGTAAAAACCGCTCCAATGCCACAGAGTTTTACCACATCATTTTTTATCCTTGCTTTATGAAAATAAGTTTTACAGGAGGATAAAATTTGCCCCTTTTCATCTGTTAAGATAAGATGCTGAAAATTCTCCCTTGACCAAGGATGCCAGCGAATAAGCCGATGATATTCAAGATAGTCTTCTAAGCTAACTCCTACTCCCCACACCAGCCTTGTCTGATTAAGCACAGCAAAAAGCTCTGCCTCGCTCGCAGGACGGAGTTTTAACTGCCAGTTTTTACAAAGTTCCACTATTTTGAATTTTATCTTAATTTTACCCATCTGAAAAATTTTGCATATAGATAAAGAAAAAATTTATGTTATTGATTTTGTTTGCATTATGCTATAATCCAGAAAAAATTTAGGGGGAAGGTGATGCGCAGGGGGATAGTTTTAATCACCATCTTGATTTTGGGGCTGGAAGCAATATTTTCCGCACCGGCAGAAACAAAGATTTATGACCTTGAATATTTTTTAAATCAAGTTGTGGATTTAAGCTGGCTTTGGAGCCCGCCTTTAGAGGGAGAAAAGCAAATTCAGTTTTCAAGCTATGATAGAAAGTCAAAGATTATAAACGGCAAAAAGGTTGATTGGTTCGCCAATGTGGATGCTGGAAATTATCTACGGGTGGAGGAAGCGAAGGGCGGTAAAGAATATGTAATGGCGGATTTCAAAGGAGCGGGAGTGATTGTCCGCATCTGGAGCGCCAATCCCGGCAGAGACCACTGGAGAATTTATCTTGACGGTAAACTGGTTATTGATGAACCTGGCAAAATTCTTCTTTCAGGTGCAGGAAAGTATTTTAAAAAACCTTTTGCAGGAAGAAGGAATATGGGCTATGTGCTTCTTTTTCCCATTCCATTTCAAAAATCCTGTAAAGTAGCTCTTTTTACCAAATCACCAACAAAGCCTCTTAGATACTATCAGGTTGATATCCGCACCTTACCAAAAGGATGCAAGGTAAAAACCTTTGAGCCAAAAGACCTTGAAAAATGGAGAGACAAAATTGACAAGGTGGCAAAAATACTTAAAGCCAAAAAGCCCACTCTTTCTGATAAGCTTTCAACCATTGCTTTCAATGAGATAATTAAATCCAATAAATCTGCTCAAATTGCTTTGACAGATGGACCGGCGGTAATTGAGCTTTTGCAAATTGAGCTTCCCTGTGAGAAAAAGAAACAGGCAAAAGAATTTCTTAATAAGGTGATTGTAAAAATTTCCTTTGATGAGCTAGATTCAGCGGTTTACGCACCCCTGGGCGCCTTTTTCGGCTCAACTCCAGGTGTTAATGTTTATCATTCCCTTGCCAGCGCAATTGAATGGGATTCAAAGGCTGGTTGCGTGATTTTAAAAAGCTTTTGGCAAATGCCTTTTTCTCATCAGGCAAAGCTCTATCTTGAAAATTTCTCAAAAAAACCGATTAAAATTAAAGGTAAAATACTTTATCGCCCTACTGACTTAAAAGAGTTTATGTATTTCCATTGCACATATCATTATCTTGAAAACTATCCAACTCGTCCTTTTTCTGATTGGCAGATTCTCAAAGCTAGCGGTGGTGCAGGAAGGTATGTCGGCACTATGCTCAGCATAAGAAATCCAGATTATATCTGGTGGGGAGAAGGCGATGAAAAGGTGTTTGTTGAT
Source organism: uncultured bacterium (assembly GCA_964592965.1). GTDB lineage: Bacteria > RBG-13-61-14 > RBG-13-61-14 > RBG-13-61-14 > DRUE01 > CAZKMM01. Next base: position 17,802 of record CAZQJX010000033.1, on the reverse strand, counting down.
GATGACCAGTTCCCCAGCATATTTGGCACTGGTACTGAGGATTATTTCAGTTATGCTTGGGGAACAAGATATTTAAAGTTTGACCATTCTTATTATGGAATGAGCAAGCCGGGAAATGCTCTTTTTATGCTTGCCCTTCTTCCTTATCAGGCTCTTCCTTTTCGGCTGGTAATGGCAAATGAGCGCTTTTCCGAGGTCTGCTCTCAATACCGCTGGCAGATTTTAGACCAGATTCCATTTCATAAATCCATAGAATTTAACCTTGAAGTCTGGCACTGGACTCCAACAATTACATTTGACCTTCAGGCAACAAGCTACTGGTACGGAGAAAAAAGCGTTAAATGGGAGATTCAAAAACTTATACCTGACCAAATCCCTAACTGGTAAAAATGATAGAAGATATAGAATTTCGTCCTATCCTTGAAAAAGCAGGAAGTAGGGGCGGGGAGCTGGCAGAGCTTTTTGTGGAAGAACGAGTTCAAACTGATATTCTTCTTGAAGCAGGCAAGCTGGAGCGAGCAAGTTTTGGAATAGTGCAAGGTGCTGGCGTAAGGCTTATTTGCGGGCTGAAAACAAGATATGCTTATACCAATTCGCTTTTGAAAAAAGACCTTCTTGCTCTTGCAGAAGCAGTTAGCCAAAGCGCTGATAGTTCGCAGGATATTATAGAGATTCCCAGAGAATTTAAAGTCCCGTCCGCCAGCTCTCCTTATCAAATAGAGATTCCGCCTGACCAAGTTCCTCTTTCAGAAAAGATAAAGCTTTTAAGAAAAGCAGAAGAGTGCGCAAGAAAGTATGACCCGAGCATAGTTCAGGTTCGCATCAGATATTTTGACCTGAGCAGAACCATAGGCATTGCCAACACTAACGGAGTTATTGCTTCTGACCGCTCGTTTCAGACCTTGTTTTTGGTGCAGGTAATTGCTGAAAAAGATGGTGAGCTTCAAGTAGGATACGAGCCTGTTGGTGGAACGCAGGGGTTTGAGCTCTTCAAAGATAATCCACCAGAGGAGATTGCTCTTATCTCTGCTAAAAGAGCGGTTATGATGTTAAAAGCGAAAAAAGCTCCGGGCGGAAAGATGACGGTTGTGCTTTCTTCAGAGGCAGGTGGAACAATGATTCACGAGGCGGTCGGACACGGTTTAGAAGCAGACCTTGCCCAGCAGGGTTTAAGCGTTTATCAGAACAGGCTTGGCCAGCAGGTGGCGAGCAAGCTGATTAGCGTGGTGGATGATGCCACTCTGCCGGGAAAAAGAGGCAGTTTCAAAATTGATGATGAAGGAGTGCCGGGACAGCGGACAGTGCTTATAGATAAAGGCGTGCTTGTAAGTTATATGTATGACCAGATTGAGGCAATGCGAGCAGGAAAACAATCTACAGGAAATGGTAGAAGAGAGTCATATCGGTTTCGTCCCATTGTCAGAATGAGCAATACAATGATTTTACCGGGCACAACTTCTCCTGAAGAAATCGTTAAAAGCGTTGACCGTGGACTTTTTGTCAAAAAAATGGGCGGTGGACAGGTGGATACTGTAAGTGGTGATTTTATTTTTGAGGTAAATGAAGGGTATTTGATTGAGGGCGGAGAGATTGCCGAGCCGGTCAGAGGAGCTACTTTGGTGGGAAACGGACCAAAAGTGCTTATGGAAGTAGATATGGTGGGAAATGACCTTGGCTTCGGCATAGGAACCTGTGGTAAGGACGGGCAAGGTGTTCCTGTGGCAGATGCTCAGCCAACCTTGCGCATACCAGAGATTATTGTCGGCGGAGAAGTTAAAAAATGAATTCCCTTGTTCCTCATTTAAGGGTTTATTTACTTAGACACGGAGAGGTTGAAAATTCTTCTGAATTAAAGTTAAGCGGTCAGCAAGATGTTTTGCTCACTTCAAGAGGAGAAAAGCAGAGCAAAAGGCTAGCAGAGATTCTTTCTCAGAGGAAGATTTCAGCAGTATTTTCCAGCGACCTTTACAGGGCAAAAAGAGGAGCGGAACTTTTAGCAAAAAGGCTTGGTCTTAAACCACAAAAATATAAGGAACTTCGTGAATTTAATTTTGGTGAGTGGGAAGGGCTTGACTGGAAAGAAGTAGCAGAAAAGGTCAAAGATAGTGAAATAGATTGGAAGAATTTTAAATTTCCTTCAGGTGAAAGTCTTTTGCAATTTCAGGAGCGGATTTTAAGGGTTTATCAAGATTTGATTCAAAACCAAAAAGGAGAGATAGCCATTTTTGCTCATGGTGGGGTTAATCGTATTATCCTATGTAAGGAACTGGGAATTCCTTTAGAAAATATGTTCAGAATTGACCAGTCTTATGCTTGCCTTAATTTAATAGAGTATTATCCCACTGCTTTTGGTGGATATATGCCTTTTGTTCGCCTGCTGAACAGCGATGTAGAGAGTTTAAAATTTCTGGGGCTGGTTTGACGAAAATGAAAAAGTAAGATAGATAACAATATTGGTGAGGGAAAAGATGAAAAGATTATTATGGCTAATCCTTGCTTTTGGTTTTGTCTTGAGGACCCAAGCTATTGAGATAATCTCTGTAGATGAGCTTCGTCCCGGAATGAAAGGATATGGGCTGAGCGTTTTTCAGGGATACAAAGTGGAAAGATTTAATGTGGAGATAATAGATATTCTTCCTAAAGCCCTTCCAAAAACCGATTTAATTTTAGTGAAATGTTCTGGCGCGGGATTGGAAAAGAGCAGGGTTATTGCAGGAATGAGCGGAAGCCCGGTTTATTTTAAAGGCAAGCTGGCAGGAGCTATTGCCTATACTTGGTCTTTTGCTCAGGAGCCGATCGCTGGTGTTACCCCTATTGAGCGTATGCTAGATTTGCTTAAAGAGAGCCCAAAAAATTCCTTTAAAGCCGAGCCAAAAGTTAGCAAAGCTAATTCTTTTCAGTTAAAGCCTGCTGAATGTCCTTTGGTGGTTGCAGGAGCTAGCTTGGGGGAGCTTAATGTAATCAGCGAGATTTTGAAGCCTTTTGAAATAGGTCCTGTTGTTGCTGGCTCTTATACTCAAGAGCCCTCTGCACCCAGCCAGATTCTTCCCGGAAGCGCAATAGGCGTGGAGCTGGTAAGAGGAGATATTAATATAACAGCAGTAGGAACCGCTACTTTGGTAGATGGCAATACGGTCTTGGCTTTTGGTCACGGTTTCTTTGAAGGTGGAGCGGTTTCCTTTCCATTGAGCTTAGCAAAGGTGCATACGGTGGTAGCGAGCAATTATCTTTCTTTTAAATTAGCATCTCCAGTTAAGGAGCTTGGAGCACTTAATCGTGATACAGAGGTAGGGATTGCTGGAAGATTGGGGGAGCAAGCAAAGCTTCTTCCTGTAAAGGTAAAGGTAAAAAATCGCTCTCTTGGCATAAAAGAGTCTTTTTCTTTTGAAGTGGCTGATTATCCATATCTTACTCCTGCTTTGGTTAGGATTTGTTTACACCGGGCGATTTCCAGTGCAGGGGCAATAAGCGACCGTTCAACAGTTAAGTTGAATCTGGAGATGGGAGTAGAGGGATATAATCAGCCGGTTCATTATCAGGACTGGTTTACTGTATCTGGTAGTGCATATTCCAGCCACTACCTAGCTCCCTTTTTTATTGTTTTGCAAAATCCTTACAAGAGGGTAGAGGTTAAATATTTAAATTTTGATTTGGATATCAAACCTGGTTGGGAGGTCGCCCAAATAGAATCAGTATGGGCGAATAAAATGGAAGTTGAACCCGGCGAGACTATTCTGCTGGGCATAAGATTTAAGGTCTTTCAAGGAGAGGAGTTTGAAAAAATCATACCCTTTCAGGTCCCTTTAGATGCTGGTAGAAGCATTAGTTTGAGATTTTTCGGCGGAGAGATAATGCCATTAGATGTAGCTCCGCCTACCTCGCTTGATGATTTGCTCAAAGCTTTTGAAAAAATTCCCAGCCCCAAATGGCTGGTTTTACGCTATTCAAAGCGAGGGTTAATTTATGACCGAGAAGGAAAAAGGCTTCGTGACCTTCCACCTAGTGTAAGAGCAATTATTGGTGGAAAAGCTGATACAAGCACAAAAAAATCTCCAGATTATAACTATCATATATATCCGATGCCATACATAATAAGAGGCAGTGCTGGACTTCGGCTTCGTGTAAAACCGCCATCTATACCTAAAAAAAGATAGGGAGGAGAAAGTGAAGTTTTTGAAGGCAGGGCTTTTTGGCTTTATTTTTTTCAGCTTGACCTCTGCACAGGTGAAGTTTATCAAGCTGGATAGGTATCAGGATTTTATTAAAGGAGAATTTAAATCATCTGTAGTATCTTCTGAGGGAAAGATTTATTCAGGAAAATCCTTCCACAAGATAAAGGTAGATGCTGATGCCATCTGGTCAATTTTAGAAATTGAAAATAACAAGCTCCTTCTCGGCACAGGTAATAAGGCAAAGCTATTTGAAGTTAGCAAGGGAAAGGTAAAAGAAATTTTTCAAGCTCAAAATCGCTTGGCAATAACTGATATGGTTAAAGATAAAAGCGGAAAGGTTTATTTTGCTGTTATTCCCAATGCCATAATTTATCAGATATACAAAGGAAAGATAAAAGAAATAGCAGAGCCTGATGTTGAGTATATATGGAAGTTAAAAGTGCTTAAAAACGGAAAAATCCTCGCCGGCGGTGGAGGTAAGGCAAAGATTTTTTTAATCGACCCTGTTAAAAAAACCTGTAAGAAACTTTTGGAGCTTAATGCTCAGCAGATAACAGATATTGTTTCTGATTCTCAAGGAAAGCTCTATGCAGGCACAAGCAGACCTGCTTATTTTGTAGAATTTTCTCTTGATGGCTCATACAGGATTATTTACAGCTTTTCTGAAGAAGAGGTTAAAGCCATTGTACCACTTTCAGGGGGAGATTTTCTTATTGCTGTTAATCAGGGGATTGCACTAGCGCCACCATCGCCCCAGCCAGCTCCTGCTGGTCCGGCTGAGGGCGAAACTCAGGGAGGCGAGGAGCAATCTAAGCCTGTTATTGTTGCACCTCAGGCTTCTCGGGCAAGGGGCTCAGGAGTCTATTTATTAAACTTAAAAAAAGGTATTGATAAAATTTTCAACTTGACCAAAGCTACTATTATCGCGGTTTGCAGTAATAAAGAAGGGATTTTTTTAGGCAGTGATGCTGATGGTCGTGTTTATCAAGTAGTTCCTCAAACTCGTGAATATCGCTTGGTTTTTGATTTTGAAGCAGTGAAAATAACTGCATTCGCTTTTAAAAATAAAAGGCTTCGCTGGCTGGCAACTTCTCAGCCAACCGAGCTTATTCAAATAAAATCCTCTGCAACTACTTCTAGTTATACCAGTGATGTTTTGGATACCGGTTTTGTATCCAGATGGGGAAGAATTAGCTGGAAGGGATACGGGCTTGTTAGGTTTAAAACCCGCTCAGGTAATACTTCTAAACCTGATGAGTCTTGGTCGGACTGGAAGGAAGTTGGCGCAGGCGGGAGAATAAAAAGCCCGCAGGCGAGATTTTTGCAAATATCTGCCAATTGGCTCGGTAAAGAAGATGTCGCAATAGATTGGATTGAGATTAGCTATAAAAATCTAAATCAAGCACATTTTATTGAGGAGCTAAAAGTTCAACCCACCAGACCTGCCTCTTCTCGTCCACGCAAACCTTCTGGCAATCGCTCCTCTTCCTCACCTTTAGCAAATAAAATGAGAATTTCTTGGAAGATAAATAATCCTGACCGTGACCAACTTGAATATAGTTTATTTTACCGCAAGCTTGGAGACAGGCTCTGGATTTTGCTGGCAGAAGGAGAAGAGATTAGAGGAACAAATTTCCAATGGGATACTTCAGGGATTGAGGACGGATGGTATCAAATCAGGCTGGTTGCCAGTGATGCTCCCAGCAATCCTGAAGATGAAAGCTATAAAGTAGAAAAAATAAGCGAGGCTTTTATCATAGACCACACCAAACCTGAGATTAAGTTTACAATAAGCAGTGCGGGTTTGGTTCAAGGAAAGGCTAAAGATAAGACAAGCAGGATAGCGTCTTTAGAATATTCTCTTGACGGAGAGGATTATAAAATTATTTCCAGCAAAGATAAAATCTTAGACCAAAAAGATGAACAGTTTGAATTTTCCCTTTTTAAGATTAAACCTGGCTGGCATCAGATAAGCATTCGTGCTTGTGACCAAGCTCAAAACTGCGCTATTGTTTCAAAAGAATTCAAAAAGAAATAAAAATGAATAAAACTCCTCAGCCACTTTCCAAGCTAATTGAACGCTTTTTTAAAGAGCTTGGGGAAGAACAGAGATTGCGTGAGATAAAGGTATTTGAAGTTTGGAATAAAGTTGTGGGTGAGAAGATAAGTGAAAATGCCAAGCCCGTTCAAATAGAAAAAGGAAGATTGGTGGTTGTGGTAAGAAATTCTATCTGGCTGAGTGAGCTTGGTTTTGAACGGCATAAACTTAAGCAAAGGCTTAATCGGCTTTTGGGCAGGGGAACTGTTAAAGAAATTATTTTTAGAATTGGCAATCTTCCTGCTAAAGAAGAAGCCAAAGAAGCACTCAAAGAGCCAAAACCAAAACATTTATTAACTCAAGAATGGGAAGAAAAGTTAAAGCAAATACAAGACCCAGAGCTAAGGGATATGCTTAAAAGCTATCTAGAGGTGCTTGACAGCTAAAAATTATTAACCAGCTCCCAGATGGTTTCAATAAAAACCCTGAGTCCAAATTTGTATCCATCTACAGGCACACGCTCATTTATTCCGTGAATTAGCTCTGCAAATCGTTCATCACTTTTTAAGCGCACAGGCGTAAAACCAAAATATTTTATTCCCAGGCGAGAGTAATGCGAGCCATTTGTAAAGCCGGGAATTAAATTGGGAATAATAATAGCTTCTGGGTCGTGTTTTTTAATTTGCTTTTCAAAGACTTTTATAATAGGGTCATCTGGACTTTGTGAGGCAGGAAGCAGGCGATTGATAATCTCTAACTCATAATCCTTTCCGATTAGCTCTCTTACTTCCTGAATAAATCCTTCCGGGCTTTGTCCGGGAAGAATTCTTCCATCAATTTCGCAGATTGCTTCACTGGGAATAACATTGGTTTTCTCTCCAGCTCGCAGAATTGTAGGATTAGCAGTATTATGGAGAATCGCCCAAAAGCTTCTAGCAAGGTCTTTATCGGGAAGGACTCGGTCAATAATCAAATCAGCTAGTTTTGGGTTTGTGAGAAGTTTTAAAATCTTTCCTTGAATCCCTCGCATATTTTCAGAAAGAAGTTGAAAAAACCGCTCAACAACAGGGGTAAGATGATAAGGGAGCTTTTTTTCTCCCAGAATTTTAACCGCACGAGCCAGTTTAATAGGAGCGGATTCTTTGGTTGGAAGTGAGCCGTGTCCTGCCTCTCCACGAGCACGAATCCTCAGCCAGCAAACCCCCTTTTCTGCAACTTCTATTGGATAAAATCTTTTACCTGCAATCTCCATACTAAATCCACCCATTTCACCAAGACAATATTCAGCCTTGATTAAATCCGGCTGATTATCCACAAGCCATTTTGCCCCAAAAGTTCCTCCTGCTTCTTCATCAGCAGTAGCGGTAAAAATTAGAGAGCGTTTGGGCTTTATGCCAGAGCGCTTGAGAACAATAAAAGCCATTAGATTGGCAATTACCGCCTGCTTCATATCAAGTGCGCCTCTGCCCCAGATGTATCCCTCTTTTAATTCACCAGAAAAGGGTGGATATTTCCAAGCAGATTCCGGCTCCGCTGGAACAACATCAAGATGACCATCAATCATAATTGGTGGCTTTTCTCCAGTGCCATTGATGCGGGCAACCAAATTCGCTCTATTAGGTGCAGATTCAAAAATCTTTGGCTCTATTTGTTCTTTGCGGAGAATTTCTGCTAAAAACTCTGCTGAAGGTTTTTCATTTCCAGGCGGATTGGTGGTGTTGAATTGAATAAGCTGGCGAAGATAACCAATTGCCTCTTCAAAAATGTTTTCCCAGTCTTTTTCGTTGAGAAAATCCATTTTTTAAGCTCCTTTTAAATTCAATCAGCTTGTGGTTTGTAGAGTAGCCTTTTTCTTTTTCTTTTTGCGGGAACGATATTTGCCATAAGTGCCTCGCCAGATTTTGCCCCGACGGGTTCTTCGGTCTCCTTTGCCCATTTATATTCTACCTCCTGAAAATCTTTTTGGTGATTATATCCTAAAATAGCCAAATGGCAAGATAGATTTTATCTTGCTCTAAAATCAATTAAAATATTTTTTAAATGAAGCTAAATCAGATATTTGTTTGGATTTGCTTTGCGAGCATTATTTCTTGCGGATACAAACTTATAGAGAAAAGAACCATACTTCCTGGCGGAACAAGAAAGGTAGCAATAAGCCCTATAGAAAATCGCACTAAAGAACCTGCACTGGGCCAGATTCTTACTCAAGAACTAATTCAAACACTAAAAACTCAAACGCAGATAGAGCTTTGCCCACCAGAGAAGGCTTCGGTTGTTATTTCAGGAGTGGTTGTTGATGTTAGTGAGCGGGCTATAGGTTATGACCAATTTGGAAGAGCTAATTTGGTAGAGATAAGAATTTCAGCAAAACTATGGCTTTTGGAAAAATCCACTCAAAAAATGCTCTGGCAATCAGGAATACTAGTAGAAAGGGAGCAGTATCCATTGGGAGATGATTTTTTCATCAACTATCAACTTAAGAGGCAGGCGTTTGAGCAAATTTGCAAAAGGCTGGCTCAAACAGGCATAGAGCTTTTGTTTTCAGATTTTTAAAAATGGCATTGGAAAGGCTAAAGGATTTTTTAAGCAAAATTCACCTGAAAGAGCCTGAGCCTGTTGTTTGCTTTTTGGGCTCTGATAGACTCCTTAGAAAGTTAGTTATAGATGCTATTGAGGAGTGTATAGGAAAAGAAGCAGAAAAGGAGGTAATTTATGCTTCAGATGCTTCTCCTTCGGATGTGATTGTGGATTCTCAAACTTATTCAATGTTTTCTAGCAAAAGACTTATTTTGGTTTATCAATTTCAGAGCTGGTCTGCTGGTCAAAGAGAAGAGGTTATAAAATATTCTGAGAATCCCAATCCAAACACCTTTTTGCTTTTATTTGCTGACTCGCCTCAAGATATAAGCGCTCGTAAAAGATTTAGAGAGTGGTTTTTAAAAGCTTCGCAGAAAATACCAGTGGTAGAGCTGGCGCTAACTGGTCAAGATGAACTAATAGAGCTTTTGGAAGAAGTGGTAAAAAGATGGGGCAAAAGAATACATCCACAGGCTCGTAGCCTGCTTTTGGAGCTAGTTGGAGACGAGCCAGAGAGACTTTATCAGGAGCTGGAGAAGATTTGTCTTTTTTTAGGTAAAGCAAAATTAATCACCCCTGAGGTAGTTGGGCAGGTGGTTGCAGGAAGTCAACTGGAAAATGTTTTTGAATTGGGCGATGCTCTGGGAAAAAGAGATGTTTCGAGAGCTTTGGAAATATTTCGCAAAATTATGCAGAACCACCAGCCAGTTTTGATGATTCTCGGGCTGGTGCACAGGCATTTTCGTATTTTATATGAGCTTAATTCCGCTCTTGGGTCAAAATCTTTGCAGGAAGCTGTTATGAAAAAATACAGAATTCCTCAAGTTATCCAAAAGCAATATTTAGCTCAGGCAGAAAGAATTGAGGAAGAAGAGCTTGAAAAAGCGTTTGAATATCTGTATCAGGCGGAGAGAGCCTTAAAATCTTCTCCTGTGGATGCGGGGGCGATTTTTGAATCTTTAATTATCAAGCTTGCTCGGCTTTAGGAGAAGAAGACCTTGCTAATTGATTTAATTGATGATGCAGTCTTGAGATATATCTGCGGGCGGTATTTTTATGAAGCACTCCTTTGCTTACTGCCCGAGCAACCGCGCTCATTGCTCGCTGAAAAGCCTTTTGAGCTTCTTCCAGATTGCCAGAAGCTATGGCTAAGCGACATTCTTTAATACGATTCCGATAAAAGGTTCGGATAGCTTTATTTCTAAGCCTTCTTTTCTCATTCTGTCTTATTCTTTTTTTTGCTGATTTGGTATGAGCCATTCCCAACCTCCAGATTTTTTCGCTCTTTATACTAATTAAATTCTCTTTCTTGTCAAGTGCTGAGATATGCTCTAAATTTGAGCAAAATTCTCATAACTTGACAATAGTAAACAAAAAAGATAAATTGTTGAATAGACAACAATCTGAAAAGAGGGGGGACCTTATTATGTCAGATGATTTTGACTTCAGGGACGATAAGGAAAAAGAGGGAGTAGAGGCATCTTTAGATGATTTTTTTCAGACCACCGAAGAAGAGCTAGCAACTCAGGCACCAGAAGCTGAACTACCAGTTGATAAAGACAAAGCAGAAGGATTAATTTCTGAACCTGAAATAAAATTAACCGAAGAAGAAAAACCTAAAGAGAAGAAAAAAGAAAAAAAGCGCAAAAAAGAGAAAAAAGCAAAAGCCCCCAAAGAACCTAAGGAAGCAAAGGGTATTTTGGTTTATCTTATAATTGGCTTGGTTGTTTTGATTTTGGCTGGCGGTGGGTATTTTGCTTATCTTAAATTTTTCTCTGCACCTAAACCGCCAAAGGTTGTAAAAAAACTTCCTACACCTTCGGTTAAAAAGCCAAAACCCAAAGCACCAGCACCGAAAACGCCTGCTCAGCCTCAACAGCCGGGGCCTTCTTCTAAAAAGCCACTTCCTTTAGCAAAACAGGAAGCTAAACCAGAAATTCCTAAATTGGCTCAGCCATCTGTTCCTAAGCCATCAAAGCCATCGCAGAATGTGGCTCAGAAAATCACGCCCACGCCGATAAAGCCAGCTATTAAGAAAGGCTGGTCCTGTCAGATAGGAGCGTATATGCTTAAAGAAAGTATGGAAGGACCTGAGAATAAACTTCGTTCTTTAGGATTTAACAACTTTTATTATGTTGATACAAAGCGCACTTTGCTTATTTATCATTTGTATTTAAGGGGGAGTTATAGTCAAGCAGAAGCAGAGCAGAAAAAACAGGCTTTGGAGCGGCTGGGCTATAAGCCCAGATTAGAGCCAAAAGGAGATAAATACAGAGTTAAGGTTTATAGCTATGGGTCAAAATCCATAGCATTTAAAGCCAAATCAAAGCTGGAGAGAGCTGGGATTGGCAAAGGAGAGGTTATCGCTCGTAGGGAAAAAGTGGTTTTGCATCAGCTAAGGGTTGGTCCTTATTCCACAAAAAGCGAAGCTAAAAAAGTTCTTACCAGATTAAAAAGTGCAGGATTTAAGCCCCTCTTGGTGGAGGAAAAGTAATGGGCAGGCTTCAGCAGATGATGTTTACAGTGCCACCTGCTTTATTGAAATTTGTCGGTCCTGACCTGCCCAAGCCAATGAGATTAACCGCAGCTCGTGGAACTATTCCTCTTCCCCCAAAAGATTTGGTTAACGCTCTTTTTTATTTGGCAAGAGATTCAGATGAAGAGATTAGCTCAACCGCCAAACAGACTCTGCTCAAACTTCCTGAAGGAGTGTTGAAAGCATCTCTTTCTGACCCTAACACTCATCCTTTGATTTTAGATTTTTATGCCCGAAACCTTCCTCAGGATTCAGAGCTTCAAGAGCTTATTGCCTTAAACAAGGCAACTGATGATGAGACAATAGTTTATCAGGCTTCTCTCACCAATAAAAAACTAGTAGATATAATTGCCAACAATCAAATTAGAATTTTACGCTGTCCAGAAATTGTGGACGCACTGGCAGAAAATCCCCTTACCAGCCCAGCGGTTTTGGACAGATTGATAAAATTTCTAGAATTAGAAGCTAAAAGAAAACCCACCCCTCAAAAGCCAGCTGTTGGAGAAGGAGTTGAAGTTGAGATAGAAGAAATAGAAGAAGAAGAGCCAGAAGAAGCAGCAGAGGAAGAAATAGGTCCTGTTACTATTGATGGAGAAGAGGTAGAAAATGCTTGGTCACAATTTGTTTATTCCGGTGATTTGCTTGAAGATAAAGAATACAAAACTAAAGAAGAAAAAGAAGAGGACGAAAGGAATTTATACAAGAAAATCCAGAATATGAAGGTCTCGGAAAAGATTAAGCTGGCTTTAGTTGGCAATATGCAAGCACGAAGTATTTTGGTCAGGGATTCTAACAAGCTGGTAGCAACAGCGGTTTTAAAGAGTCCGAGAATTACAGAGTCAGAGATAGAATCCATCAGCCGTTCCCGTTCGGTTTCGGAAGAGGTTATTAGAATGATTGCTCATAATAAGGAATGGACAAAGAACTATCAGATAAAGGTCAATCTGGTCAACAATGCCAAAACGCCTATTTCTGAGGCGCTCAAATTTCTCAATCATCTGCGTGATAAAGACCTTCAGCAAGTAGCACGAAGCAGAAACATTCCCCAACCGGTGGTAGTTGCTGCCCGCAAACTTCTTCAGGCAAGGCAGGAGAAGTTTAAGCCAAAAAGACCTGCAAAACATTAAAGGAGCTTAATAGGCTAATGGCAGTTTTAGATTTAGAGAAAAGAGAAGTAAACGCCAAGATTGTGTATTATGGTCCTGCTTTAAGTGGCAAGACCACAAACATTCATTACATTTACTCCAAGCTCAAGCCCGAGCATCGTGGAGAGCTGATGACTCTTTCCACTAAAACTCATCGCACTTTATTTTTTGATTTTCTCCCAATTGAGGTGGGAGAGGTTAAAGGATTCAATACCAGATTTTTCTTATATACCACTCCCGGGCAGATTTTTTACAATCAAATCCGTAAGGAAATCTTGCGCGATGTTGATGGAATAGTTTTTGTTGCAGATTCTCAACTGAAGATGAAAGAGGAGAATATCCAGAGTCTGAAAAATTTAGAAGAAAATTTAGCTGAGATGGGAAAGAGCTTAAAGGACATTCCCCATGTTCTTCAATACAACAAAAGAGACCTTCCTGAGGTGCAATCATTGGAAGACCTGCATAAACAGCTTAATAAATACAATGCTCCTTTTTTTGAGGCTGTTGCAATAAAAGGCGTGGGTGTGCTTCAGACCCTTACCGCTATTTCAAAAATGGTGCTGAAAAGGCTCCGTGAACAGCCCGAGCTGGCAAAGCGAAAAGTGGAAGGTCCTAAAGAGGCTTACGGACTTAGCGATGAATTTGTTGTTATGAAAAAGGAAGAGGCACAAAGGATGAAAGAGGAGGTTCAAGCAAAGCCAGCCACTGCTCCTGCTCAGCCTGCTCCCAGTGCTCCTCAGGTTCAGCCAGCTCCTGCTCAGCCACAACAGCCATCTGCCCAGCCAGCTCCTGCTCAACCAGCACCTGCTCCTGTTTCTCAGGCAAGCGAGCTGGTTTTAGTAAAATGGGAAAGACCCCAGCTAGTAGGAAAAAACACCCTTAGACTGCCCCTTGTGTTTGAAGATAAAGCCACTGGGAAAAAATATTCCACAACTTTAACAATTGTGCTAGAAAGTCTTATTCCCCGCTCCTGATTTTTTGATAGGTCTATTTGACGAGTGGCTCTTTTTCGTTAAAATTAAATAAAATCATTTTAAGGGGGAAAAGATGGTCAAGGAAAAAGATATTTTTCCTGACCCAGACCCCGATTTCAAAGACCTAGAGTCTTTAAAAATAGAGCCTGCCTCAGACCAAGAAGCACTTTTAGACCAGTCTGAAGCAGAGGAAAATAAATCAGAGGGATAATCAGGCTAGGTCTTTTTTAAGCTGTTCAATAGTCTTATATTTGGTTAATCTATCTAAGCTGGCAAGAGTTGGTGGAATCATTTTTATTTTTCCCAGCTTCCACTCTTGGAGTGCTTTTTCGGGAGAGAGCCAGATTGCGCTGGCAACTTCCTCTTTATATATTTGCGGGTCCTGTCCGATAGGGAGAGGTGAGACAAAAAATTGTGTGTCAAATCTTTTGGGGCTGGTTTTGGGAGTAATCCAGTGGGCGAACCAGAAAAGCTGGTCAAGGTCATAATAAAAATCAAATCTTTCCATAATTTCTAAGAAGTTTATTTTTCGCTGATGAAGCAGAGTGCGCATTTTAAAGAGCTCTTTTTGGTCTATTTGGCTCAAAACCCTTTGAGCATCTTTCACAATTAAAATTCCTGCTTCTTCAAAAGCTTCACGAATAGCAGTGGCATAGTAGCCAAGCTTTTTATCCTCGGGTTCATCACTGTCTATTTTTTCAGCTTTGGTTTTAAGATTACTTGCCCACATTCTTTTAAGAGTCTGAGGGGAAAAATCTTCTTCATCTCTTCTCCCTCCTAAAAAAGCGTAGAAACCACCTAGAAAGTTGAGCTTGGGATTTCTTTTGGTTAAATACACTTCTAAATTATCCCCAGCCTCACGCACCAATATCAGGCTAGAGGCAGGAATAGCAGGAGCTGGCTGCAATTACTCATCCTCCGAGCAAAAATTTATTCCCACTGCCCGAGCACATCTAACCATCTCACCTTCTGGGTCAACCAGCTTCTGGCGAGAAACCGCTTCTTCCAGAGATACATATTCAATATTTCTTCCGCGCAGGCAGACCATATTCCCGAATTTGCCCTCAGCCAAAAGATGAACCGCAAACACGCCAAACCTTGTGCCCAAGTTTCTGTCAAAAGGCGTTGGACTTCCGCCTCGCTGAAGATGCCCCAGCACCGTGACTCTTGTTTCTTTTTCAGTAAGTTTTTCAATTTCACTGGCAACTCTTTGCGCAGCTCCGCCCAGTCTGGGAAGCTCCCAGGGAAGGGTGGGTTTTTTAATTACGCTCATCTCTCCGCCAACAGGTCTGGCACCTTCTGCCACTACCACAATGCTGAATTTTCTTCCTTGACTTTCCCGCCACTCAATTTTTTTCACCAGCTTGTCAATCACATAGGGCATTTCAGGAATAAGTATTGCTTCAACACCGCTTGCCATACCAGAATGAAGAGCAATCCAGCCCGCCTCTCTTCCCATCACCTCAATAAACATTACCCGATGATGACTTTCAGCAGTTGTATGGAGCAGGTCAATTGCCCAGGTGGCGGTGCGGACAGCGCTATCAAAACCAAATGTCACATCTGTTGCATAGAGGTCATTATCAATGGTTTTAGGCACGCCCACTAGTTTAACCCCGTATCTGTCCTTAAGCTCCTTTGCAATTTTTAAAGTTCCATCTCCGCCAATCACGACCAAAGCATCTATTTTTAATTCCTCTAATCTTTTAACTGCCTGCTCAGATAAATCCTCAGCAACCAGCTTGCCATCTTTTTCAACCGGCATAGCAAAAGGATTGGCACGATTAGAAGAACCGAGAATGGTTCCGCCTCTAGGCAAAATGCCTCTTACCGCCTTTAAATCCAGTGGACGGGTTCGGTCAGGATAGACCAGACCCGCATAACCATCCTCAATTCCCACCACTTCCATTCCAAAATTATTAATGGCACATTTGGTAACCGCCCTGATAACGGCGTTCAGCCCAGGACAATCTCCGCCACCTGTTAAAACCCCTATTCTTTTGACCTTACTCATCACCTTTTATCTCCTCGCTTCTTTTTCAAGCCAAGTTTAAGCCTTGCCTGCCCAAAACCTTGGCAGTAAATATACATTTCTCTACTTGTCGGGCGTGAGCTTTTGGGCTTGGTTGCTTGAATGCGAGCAAATTTCCGTGTCAGAAATTTATAAAACTGGTCATAGCCCTCTCCCTGAAAGACTTTGACCAGAAATTTTCCTCCGGGTTTGAGCAAAGTTTCAGCAAATTTATAAGCCTGCTCGCCCAGTGCAATTGAGCGGAGATTATCAGTAGTTTTATGACCAATGGTATCAGGAGAAAGGTCGCTTAATACCACATCAAACCAGCCGAATTTTTGCTTTAGCTGAACAGGGTCAAGCTCAAAGATATTTTTTTGGATAAAAATCTCATTTTCTTCTACGCTTCGTTTTAGATTTCTTCGGTCAATTCCTACAACCAGTCCAGCAGGACCGACTCTTTGAGAAGCATATTTCATCCAAGAGCCGGGAGCACATCCTAAATCTAACACTCTCATTCCCGGTCGGAAGATTCTAAATTTTTCATCAAGCTCTTTTAGCTTAAATATTGAACGGGCAGGAAAGCCCATAGATTTGGCTTTTCGGGCAAAGTGGTCTGGCTTTTTATAATCAGGCTTTTTCATCAGTCTGATAATAAAGCAGAGTGAAAAAATACTCAAATTTAGCATCTGTTAGCAATACCTTTGAATAAAAATCAAAATAATTGATTTCCCTTGTTAATTTTGATAGTCTAAAAAACGATGGCAGAAGCAAACAAAGAGAATATGCAAAAATCACTTTCTGGCTTGATTGAAGAAGAGCCTTTTGCCCGTGTCTTTTACCAATTAGTTCATAAAAAGAAGAGCGGTTTTTTAGATATCTATACCGCTCCACCACCGAAAGGAAAAATCATCAAGAGGATAATTATGCTTTCTGGCTCAAGCTTTTTTGTTCAGGGCGGAACACCTGAAGAGGCTATTAGCTATCTTTTGGTGGCAAAAGGCAAGATTACAAAAGAGAGGTTTCAGCAGTTAAAGGAGCAAGCTGGCAAAGATTACAAAAAACTGGAAGAGCTTGCTCAAAAGGAAGCAAATTTAACCCCAATGGAATTGGGCGAGCTTTATCAATTCCAAACCGAGCTTAAAATAAAAAACTGCCTTGCGCTGGTAAAGGGATATTTTCAGTTTAAGGAGCTTTCCCCAGAATCTTTGCGCAAATATCCGCTTGTTGCTTTAAATCCAGAGCGTGTGCTTTTAGAGGGCATTTTTACTCATTATCCTAGGGCTCGTATTGACAAGGAATTTAGGGGAATAGAAAAAAAGGAATTTGAATGTGCAGATAATTTTAAAGAAGCGCTGGAGCGATTCGGCTTTGGACCAAAGGAGCTCCGCTGGCTTCAATCGTTGAATGGAAAGTTTTCGGTTTTAAGTGCGCTTAGAACTTCTGGCATAAAGCCTGAGAGAGCTTTGCAAATTATGGTTGCCTTGTATTTTACTGACTATCTTCGTCTTCCTAAAGGTGAAGAAGAATTTCCGCTGGGCAAAATTTATGCTGAAAAACCCACTACGAAAAAGGTTGAGGAAAAACCCAAGCCTGAAAAGAAAATTGAGCCAAAGAAAAAAGAAGAGCCAAAACTTCCAATTGAAGAATTTTTGGATAAAGAGCTTACAGATGAGGAGCTGGTTCGTGAGATTGAAAACCGCCTGGAAATCGCTATGAAAAAAGATAGCACATATTTTGATATTCTTGGTGTAGATGATAAGACCCCGCCAAGCAAAATCAAGCAGATTTATTTTAAAATGGCAAAAATCTTCCACCCAGATGCCAAGCCCGACCTTTATAAAGGCGAGTTAAGGCAAAAAGTTGAAGATTTGTTTACTAAGATAAGCGAAGCATATAATACTCTTTCTGACCCTGAACTTCGCAGACAATACCTTGATAAATTGAGGAGTAAAGTAAGTGAAGAGGAGCTGGAAAAAGCCAACAGGGCTATTCAGGCGGAGATGGAATTTCAAAAAGCCCTTATCCTTATCCGCAGAGGAGCATTTCGCGATGCTTTTCCGGTTATGGAGAAGGTGGTTTCGCTTATGCCTGATGAGCCAGAATACAAGATTTATCTTGGATATTGCATTTTCAAGGCAGAAGGAATAAGCTCGGCAAGAAAGGCTCGGACAATGATTGAACAAGCTCTTGAACAAAGACCCAAAGTAGCAGAAGGCTGGTATTATCTTGGGGTGATTAATCGGGTGGAAGGGAATTTAAACAAGGCAAGAGAATGCTTTGAGAGGGCGCTTGAGCTTGACCGCTATCATCAGGAAGCGCAGAGAGAGCTCAGAGTTATCCAGATGA
>CAZQJX010000032.1:0-22146 GCA_964592965.1 uncultured bacterium | reverse complement strand
GCTTTAAAAATCTTTCATTAGCGAAGTTATAAATTTAATCATTGACATCTGCCATAGGGCAAAGATAAAATCATTGCGTTATGACCACCACATCTCCCAAACGCTCAACCCGAATAACTCAAAACCTGATTTTGGTAGGAATTATTGCCTCTGTGTTTGCTGGCGGAATTCTCGGGCACTGGGCACCTGAGCTGGCGCTACGGCTGAAATTTCTAGGTGATATTTTCCTTCGTGCTTTATTTATGCTGGTGGTGCCATTGGTGATTGCTTCTATGATTAGCGGAATTACCCAGATGGGCGATTTAAAAAAACTCGGTCCTTTAGGTGCAAGAACCATTGCTTATTATATCCTCACAACTTTAATGGCTGTGATTGTCGGCGTGATTTTGGTTAATGTTATTCAGCCAGGAAAAGGAATTGAGAAAAAAACAGATTATTTCCCCGGGGCAAAATATAAAATCGTTGCCCGACCGCTTCGGGGCGGTGCGGATGTGCTTCTTCTGGATTCTCAATTAAATTTCTCTCTCACCAGTTATAGAGAAGGTTATATAATTAGGCTCTTGGACCAAAAGCTTGATGGATACATTGATGTCAATGCTCAGGCAACCGAGCGGTTGGTTCCTGTTTTATATTTCTTGAATTCTAAAGGCAAAAAAGTAGAGCCAGAAGCCCAAGGAGTGGGACTGGAAATAAGGCTAAAGGAAAGGCATTTTTCTTTTATGGATGTCATTATTGGTCTGGTTCCTCGCAATCTTTTTAAAGCTATGCAGGAAGATAACATTTTGCCTCTGATTGTCTTCTCGCTCATTTTCGGAGCGGTGCTGGTCAGTTTGGGAGAAAGGGCAAGGGTTTTAATTGATTTTATTGAAAGCTTCAATCAAGCGATTATGAAATTTGTTGAGCTGATTATGTATTTTGCTCCTTTGGGCATATTGGGACTGGTTTCCGCACGGCTGGGTCAGGCAGAGTTGAGCCTGCCGGGCGGATTTGCCGGAGAGTTGGCAAGATTAGCCAAATATGCAGGAACTGTAATTTTAGGGCTTTTAATTCACGGCATAATAATCCTTCCTTTAATTTTAAAGCTTTTGGGAAAAAGAAAAGTTATTGGCTATTTTAAAAACCTGTTGTCTGCTCTGCTTACTGCTTTTTCCACTGCGTCAAGCTCAGCCACCCTTCCTGTGACCATAGAGAGTGTTCGGGAGCGAAATCGCATTTCTGAAAAAGTAAGTGGATTTGTTCTTCCTCTGGGCGCAACCATAAATATGGATGGCACCGCACTTTATGAAGCAGTAGCTGCTATTTTTATTGCTCAGGTTTATGGAGTTCATTTAAGCTTTTCTGACCAGCTCCTAGTGGTTATAACCGCTACTCTGGCAGCAATAGGCGCGGCAGGTATTCCAGAAGCAGGATTGATTACAATGCTTATTGTTTTAAAAGCGGTTCATCTTCCAACTGAAGGCATTGCCATTATTCTGGCTATTGATTGGTTTTTAGATAGGTGCCGAACCACTGTTAATGTCTGGGGAGATACTGTTGGCTGTGCGGTGGTTGAGCGCTGGGAATCAAGCTCTAGCCAGATGTAAGCTTTTTCAAATCTTTTACAATCAATCGTAGTCTTGGCGAACCCTGCCAGCTGGAAGCATCAATGGTATAAGCGAGGTCAATAACCTCACCAGGTTTTACCTCAACATCCTGTGCTTGAAAATACCAAGCATTGAGCGTGGTCTTGTTCTCCTGCACTAGCATTCTCAGGTGCTTCTCCGCACGCCATTCAGAGGAAAGAACTGAAATCCAGCGGGCAACCAGAACTGGCTCTGGATTACCAGGACCAAAAGGCTTTAACCGCTCAAGCTCATCAACCAGCTGAGGAGTAATGCGGTCAATAGGAAGCTCAGCATCGCAAAAAAGCACAGGCTCAAAAGCCTCCTGTGGGCAAAGTTCTTCCACCACCTGCTCAAACTCTTCACGGAAATGTTCAAGCTTATCCTCTGGCAAGACCAATCCGCAGGCAAGCTCGTGCCCGCCAAATTCCAGTAAATATTTCTGACAGCGAACCAAACCAAGATAAAGATTAAAACCATCCAAGCCCCGTGCTGAACCCCTGCCCAATCCATCTGATACACTGATAACTATGCAGGGACGATTGTAAATCTCACGAAGCCTCTGCGCCACTATTCCCACCACTCCCGGATGCCAGTCTGCTCCCCAAACAACAAGGCTTTTCCGCTGGCTAAGGTCGCTCCAAGATTCTATTTGCTGGCGGGCTTGGTCTAAAATTTTCTCTTCCAAGCGCTGGCGGAGCTGGTTCCTTCGCTCAAGAATATCTGCCAGTTCATTGGCTTTCCTTGCATCTTTACAAAGAAGTAGCTCCAGCCCCGGGTCTGCTTCATCAATCCTTCCTGCAGCATTAAGCCGGGGAGCAAGCCGAAAAGCAACTTTGGCATAATCAATCTCATCTTCAAGATAAGCTTTCTTTTTAAGAAGCTGTAAGCCAAAGCGAGAGGTTCGCTCCAGTTCCTTAAATCCATAGCTTAAAAGGATGCGGTTAAGACCTTTAACCAAAGCAACATCAGCCACTGTTCCCAAAGCAACAAGGTCAAGTGCTTGCTTTAAATTAGGCTCGGGCTGGGTTTTGAAAAAACCCTCCTCACGAAGCAAGCGCCTGAGCTGGAGTAGCAAAAAGAAAACCAGCCCTGCTGTGCAGAGCACTTGGAACTCTTTGGGAAATCCCTTAATAAACGGGTCAATAATAACATCAGCATCAGGAAGGTTTAATGGCGGTTGGTGATGGTCAATGACAATGACTTTCATTCCCAGCGCCTTTGCCCGCTCAACTGCCTGATGGTCAGTGATACCGCAATCAAGAGCAACAACCAGCTTTGCACCTTTTTTAAAAAGCTCTTCCACTCCTCGCTCACTCAATCCATAGCCATCTTGAAGCCTGTGCGGTAGGTAATATTCAGCCTTTGCTCCCACTGCCTTGAGAAAATCCAAAAGCAATGCAGTTGAAGTAATTCCATCAACATCATAATCGCCGTGAACTCCAATAGTCTTTCTCTGAATAATTGCGGTTTTAAGTAGCTGGGCTGGTGGTTCAAATACTTCTAGTGAGGAATTTTTAACCAAATCCTCTAACTGAAAAGAAAGAAACTCTCGGACAGAATTCGCATCTTTTACCCCGCGATTAAGCAGTAGCCAAGCTAAAAGCGAGCTTATTCCTGCCTCTTTTTTGAGCCTTTCAATATCTTTTTGAGGAGGCTTTTTGATTTTCCAGACCTTAGGCATTGGTGAAAATTTACACCAGCTGAGAAATGGTGATGACAATCATAGCTGAGCCCACCGCAATCTTGCTGACCACAGAGCTCAACCTTCCTACCAGCGCTGAAATTCCTGCATTCAGCGCCTCTCTCCACTTCCTTTCCCAAACCAGCTCTATTAAAAAAGCGCCCAGAAATGCACCCACAAAAGCACCAATAATGGTGCCGATGATGGGCACTATTCCGCTGAGGAATATTGCGCCTAAAATTCCGCAAATCAGCGCTGACCAGCTCGCCTTTTTACTTGCACCCATTTTTCTGGTGCCAAAATATCCAAAAAGAAATTCCAGAATCTCCCCCAAAACCGCAAGCCCAAAAAGTAAAAGCAAAATCCAAAATGTTATCTGTTTAAAACCGCCAATGGCAGAGGCAATAATGGCAAGAAGAAAAACTATCCAGGTGCCTGGCAAGCCTATAATAACCGTGCCCAATGCTCCTATCATAAGGAGCGCTAAAATAATTATGCCAGCAATTTTTAGCGCAACCACTTTACTTCTTTTTTGCCTTTGAGCGCTTGGCTCTTAAATCATCTAAAAAAACAACCAACGAACTGGCAATGTAAATTGAAGAATAAGTTCCGACAATTATTCCCACCAGAAGGACAAGGGAAAAATCTCGTATCACCCCGCCACCGAAAATATATAAAAAAAGCACCGCCAAAAGGGTGGTAAAGCTGGTGAGCACGGTTCGGCTCAAAGTTTCATTGATGCTTCGGTTGACGATTTCTTTAAATGTCCCGCGCCTGCCTCTCCTGATGCTTTCTCTAATTCGGTCATAAACCACAATGGTATCGTTAACTGAATATCCAATGATGGTTAGCAAAGCCGCGATAATAGCAAGGCTCCACTCTCTGTGGAAGAAAATATAAAACCCAGCAGTAATAATAGTATCGTGAACAAGGGCAAGCACAGCTCCGAGAGCATAGCGGAACTCAAAACGAAAAGCCACATAAAGCAAGATGCCAATCATCGCATAAATCATTGCCTGCACGCCTTTTTCCCGAAGCTCTCTTCCTACTCGTGGACCAACATATTCAACATTAAGCACTAAAAATGAATTTTCACCAAAGTCTTTTTTAAATCTATCTTCAATTAAAGTTGCTGGACGAAGCTTTTCTTTTGAGCCAGAGAGCGCCTCTACCCGAATTAGAAAATCTTTGCCCTCGCTCTTTTCACTGCCCAAAGAAGTTTGTTTAAAGCTTTGAATCTGCACTTCACCCAATCCCAGCTCCGATACACTGGCACGAATTTTACCTATGGCAACTTCTTTTAAAAACCTCACCCGCATTTCAGTCCCACCCTTAAAATCAATGCCCCAGTTCGGTCCGGGATAAAAAAAGCTAATTATACTTGCCAGAAACAAAACCGAAGAAATAATAAGAAAAATAAGCCGATACCGAATAAAATTAACCTCAATCCCTGGTTTAATCAGCTCCATTGCTCACTCCTTAACCGCCAATTTTATCCCAATACTTAATGTATCTTTGCGCTTCTTCAAAGAATAAAGAAGGTCGTAAATCGTCCGAGTGACAAAAAGTGCTGTGTAAAGACTGCTGATTATCCCTAGCGTGAGCGTGACCGCAAAACCTCTAATCGGACCTGTTCCTACTTGAAAAAGAATGGCAGCTGCTATCAAGGTGGTGATGTTGGCATCTAAAACCGTCCACAACGAACGCTGATACCCAGCTTCTATGGCGCTTCTCGGCGTCTTGCCCGTGCGCCATTCCTCTCGGATACGCTCAAAAATTATAATGTTCGCATCAACCGCCATACCAACGGTAAGGGCAATACCTGCTATGCCCGGAAGGGTGAGCGTTGCCCGCAAGCCAGCAAGCATTGCCATAATAAAAAGCAAATTAAGTAAAATTGCCAAATCAGCAATCAAACCCGCTCCCATATAGTAAATGACCATAAAAGCCAACACCACAACTCCACCCAAAAGAATCGCCCACTTTCCACGATTGATTAAATCCTTGCCCAAAGAAGGTCCAACTGTTCTCTCTTCTTCTATTTCTATGCTTACAGGCAGAGCACCTGCCCGAAGGACAATGGCAAGGTCTCGGGCTTCATCTACTGTAAAATCTCCCTCAATCACCCCGCGGTCATAAATACGGGAGCGAATCACAGGCGCACTTCTCACCTTATTCTCAAGAACAATCGCCAACCGCTCACCAATATGCTCACCTGTGATTCTGGCAAATCTTCTTGCTCCTTCAAGATTAAACTTAAAATGCACAACCGCTCCGCCAAGAGCAGTCTGCTGAAATCCAACCCGAGCATCCACCAGATAATCTCCGGTTATCTTTGGCTCCTCACGCAAAAGATACCAGCCAGTGATATTTCCATTCCTATCCACCTCGGGCAAAAGGCGTTTGCCAGGCGGAACTACCCCGCCCAGCCTATCCAAAAGCGCCTCTTTGGTAGTAGCAAAATCATCTACCAGCATAAACTCAAGCTTGGCGGTTCGCTTGATGATATTAAGCACACGCTGGCGGTCCTCTTCTTTTATTCCCGGAAGTTGGATAACTATTCGGTCTTTGCCTTGACGCTGTATGCTCGGCTCAGTCACCCCAAATTCGTCCACTCGGGAGCTAATAGTCTCCATTACCTGTTGAACTGCATTGGTTTTGAGCTGTTCTGCATAACTGGAATCAAGCACAAAAATAGGAGCAAGCGGACTGCCTCGCTCGGTTCGCTTTAAAATCCTGCCATACTCCCGCTGAACAAGCCGGGTGCCTCTATCAACATTATCTTTGTCAATAAATCTGATTTGAAGCTTATCTGTGTCAAGAATTTTCATCTCCTCATATTTGACTTTCTCCTGCCGAAAGCGCCGGCGAAGGTAATCTTTGATTTGAATCATCTCGTTTTTAACTGCTTCTTCGGTTCTTACTCCTATTACAAGGTGCATACCGCCCTGAAGGTCCAGACCTAAGACCACTGCTCTGGTAGGAAGAACTTTGGCTTTTTTCCACCAGCTGGGCATTTTGCTCCGATTATTCTGGTAATCCCACATAAGGCTGGGAGCTACAAAAATCAAGGCAATTAATATGCTCGCTCCGATTAAAGCTAATTTTAGCTTTAACGCCCTTGTCATTCCCTTCCTCCTTAAATCCTACTCCTTTTTATTGCCTTCTGCTCGAGAGACCACAGCTGAAATAGCACTTTTAGCCAGCTTAATTCTTACCTTAGGGGCAATCTCCAAAGTAATAGTATGGTCAGCAATTCCGGTAACTCTTCCGTAAATTCCAGAGCTGGTTACAACCTCATCTCCTTTTTTCAAATTATCAAGCATTCTTTTTCTTTCTTGCTGGCGCCGTCTTTGTGGAAGATGGATTAAGAAATAATAAAATATCACTAAAAGCAAAAGAGGTAAAAGAAAAGCACCCCATCCGCTACTTCCACCGGGCGAGCCTGCTCCTGCCCAAGCACTCGGAACTAACCAATCAAGCATCTTCCTGCTCCTTTTCTAGTTTTTCCTTCCAGTATTTATAAAACTCTTCAAACTTATTTTTTATAATGGCACTTCTCATCTGAGAAAAAAACCAGCGGTAAAAATAAAGATTGTGCCAAGTATTTAACCTGATTCCAAGAATCTCTCCAGCAATATAAAGATGCCTTAAATATGCCCTTGTGTAGTTCTGGCAAACATAGCAGTTGCACTCAGGGTCAGGCGGAAGAGAATCGCTTGCATAACGAGCATTTTTAATTACCAGCTTTCCCTGCCTTGTAAAAAGCTGACCGTTACGAGCATTGCGAGTGGGAAGAACACAATCAAAAAGGTCAATGCCCGCCCGCACAGCTTCCAGGCACTCCATTAAAGGACCTACTCCCATTAAATATCTTGGTGTATTCTCTGGAATAATTTGGGTCATCTCCCAAACCACCTCTTTTCTCGGCTCAGGCTCCTCGCCAACAGCCAATCCACCCAAAGCATACCCTGAAAATCCCATTCCGTAAAGTTGCTCAAAGCATTCTTTGCGTAAAACCAAATTACATCCACCCTGAATAATAGCAAACAAAGCTTGGTCGGCTCTTTTTTTTACCTCTTTGCTTTTTTTAGCCCATTCAACCGTCCTTTTTACTGACTGGCGAAGCCTTTTCTCATCAGATGGATAGGCAGGGCAATCATCCAAAGGCATAATTATATCTGAACCGAGCGCTTCTTGAATTTTAATAACCAGCTCAGGAGTGAAAAAGTGCCTGGAGCCATCTAAATGGGATTGAAATTCCACTCCTTCTTCAGATATTTTCCGCAGAGTGGCAAGGCTATAAACCTGAAACCCACCTGAATCAGTGAGGATTGAACGCTCCCAGTTCATAAATTTATGAAGCCCACCCAAATTTTTTATAAGCTCTGCTCCTGGTCGCAGGTAAAGATGATATGCATTGGACAAAATCATTTCATAGCCTATGGTCTTAAGCTCCTCTGGGCTCATCGCCTTAACTGTGCCCTGCGTTCCCACAGGCATAAAAGCAGGAGTGGCAACTTCACCGTGAGCGGTCTTAATCACTCCTGCCCGTGCCCTGCCATCTTTTGCGATAATCTCAAACCCAAAGCTCATTTTTTAAATGATTAGCATACAATCTCCATAACTTAAAAATCTGTATCCTTTTTCAAGGGCATACTGATAGGCTTTTTTGATAAGCTCAAGCCCTGCAAACGCGCTCACCAGCATTAAAAGCGTGCTTTTGGGCATATGAAAATTAGTTAGAAGGGCATCTACAGCTTTGAATTTATAGCCAGGATAGATAAAAAGCTGGGTCTCTTTCTCCTGAGCAATCACCTTTCCCTGCCCACTGGCTGAGCTCTCCAGCGCCCGAACAACTGTTGTGCCCACCGCAACCACTCTTCCTCCCCTTTCTCTTGCCTGATTGATTTTTTCCGCACTTTCTTTAGTTATGCGGAAGCGCTCAGGATACATCTTGTGGTCTTCTATCTCTTTCACCCGAACAGGTGCGAATGTGCCATAACTTACCCAAAGGGTTATTTCCACTACCTCTACACCTTTTTCTTTGAGAGCATTCAGCACCCGCTCGGTAAAATGAAGTCCTGCGGTGGGAGCTGCTACCGCTCCCCATTCTTTGGCAAAAATCGTCTGATAACGCTCCCTATCTCCTGTATATTCCTCAGGAGCCCTTCGCTTGATATAAGGTGGAAGCGGTGGCACACCCAGCTTTTGCAAAACCTCTGGCCGGTCATCACTTAATCTAATTTTCCAAAGCCCGCCTAAAAAGCCAGCTTTGGGGTCTAGGTCCATTTCTTCAAGAAAAGTAATTGTAAGGTCATCTCCTGCCAGAACTTCTTCTTTAGCTTTAGGCTTTTTGCCTTTAATCAGGCATTCCCATTCTTTATCTCCTACTTTTCCTAAAAGCGTTATTTCCAATTTGGCACCTGTTTTTCTTTGAGCAAAAATTCTGGCGGGAATTACCTGACAGTTATTCACCACCACCACATCAGGCGGATTAACAAATTCAGGAAATTGATAAAAATATCTATCTTCCAGCTGATGGGTTTTTCGGTTGACAATTAAAAGTCTGGAGCGGTCTCTTTCTTTTAAGGGTTTTTGTGCAATTGCGGATTTGGGAAGATGATAATCAAACTCATCTACCAGCATTGCTCATCACTGCTCAACAGGCACCTGCGCGCAAACCTGATTTCTTCCCTGCGCCTTTCCTAAATACATTGCTTTGTCTGCAAGGTCAAGGAGCTCGTAGGCATCTTCTGCATCCTCAGGAAAACTACTTACTCCCACTGTTATTGTCACTCTGACTTTTCCCAGCTCGGGCATTTTTGAATGAAAGTTATATCGTTCTACAGCCTTTCTCAGCTTTTCTCCCACTTTAATAGCGCTTCTCTTTTCAGTTTCTGGAAGAAGAACCAAGAACTCCTCCCCACCATAGCGGGCAACTACATCTACCTTTCTTAAATTTTTCTCCAGCACTTTGGCAATCTGGCGTAAGACCTCATCACCCCGAAGATGACCATAGGTATCATTATAGTTTTTGAAATGGTCAATATCTATCATTAAAAGAGATAGCCTCCGCTGGTATCTTTTAGCCCGCTCAACCTCTTTTTCTAGGCGCTCAAAGAAATATCTGCGATTATAAAGTCTTGTGAGCTCATCACGATTGGTAAGTTCCTTACTTATCTGATAGGCAAGAGCATTATCTAAAGAAATAGCTACCTGCTCAGCAACCGCTTGATACAGCTTCAAATCACGCTCGGAAAATCCACCCGGCTCAGGATTATGCAAATTCAGCACCCCCAATACTCTTCCATCTTTTGCCAAAAGAGGAACACCAAGATATGAGCCTTTTTTATACTTGCTCTCAGGGTAATAAATATAATCATCAGATTTAGATAAATCAGCTACTAAAATCGGCTTTGCCAATCCCGCGACTTTTCCACTTAATCCCTCTCCCGGCTTTACCCGACAGCGGGTAATAACTGAATCAGGCAATCCCCTGCTTGCCTGAATTTCTAAATATCCGCTCTCAGGGTTAAACAGCATAATAGAATATTCATCAAGGTGAAGCATTTCCTGAATTAACTTCATTGCCCGCTCAAATATCTCATTTAAATTTAAACTTAAAGTCAGCTGACGAGCTAATTGATAAAGTATGTAAAGCTCAATCAAACGCTCATTAAGCTTGCGGTTGGCTTCTTCCAGCCGAAGGTTCTCATTAATCATGCGATTGACTTCTTCTTTAAGCCTTTTCAGCTCATCCATTTTTTAATACACTTTTTTAATTCGTGTGCCTGGAAAATAATAGCTTAAAATTTCCCTATAGCTTTTTCCCTTAAGAGCCATTCCCCGTGCTCCCCACTGACATAAACCAACACCATGCCCAGAACCAGAACCCAGAATAACAAATCCGTCTCCTTGCTTTTCTATCTGGAAAAGCGTGCTCCTTACCTGCTCCCTTCCCAGCCGAAGACGAAAATCTCCGCCTGAAATCCTAGCTTTATACCCAGAACGGAAAATCACCTCTAGCATAAGCACCCTTCCTGAAGGGCTTTTTTGCTTGACTATAATTCTCTCCACTTCCTCACCATCATATCCCAAGCGTTCAGCCAGCTCGCTGGGAGAAAGCACTCCCACGCTAGGATACCGCCAGAAATAATAAGGACATTCCTGACAATAGCCACATTTTACCGAACGAAGATAAAGCTTGGGCTCTCCTCCCCAGACATATTCCACCGCCTCGGTCCTTCCTCCACAACAGCAATGATAAAAAACCTCTGCCAGCTTTCCTCCAAAATAAAGCACCTCTCCCTGAGTCTCTTTAATCGCTTTCCAGCATCTCTCATCTTCTGCGCCAACTCCTTGATACACCTGGTCTTCCACAGTTGCGTAAAGGTCAAATTTGCGTGAGCGAGGATTTTCCAGCCTGCTCAGAGCATAAGTCCTTGCCAGAACCACCTGCGCCTTTAATGCCTCTACAGGCCAGCTGGGATTCATCTCATTTTTAATCACACCTGCCAGATAGTCATCTAAATCAAGACGATTAATGATAAGAAACTTATCTCCATCTTTAACCACCTCTAAACAGCCACGATAAAGCCTGCCATCAACAGCAATGAACCCCTGCGAAAAAATCTTTATGGACGAGCCGAATTTCCTTTCACCAGCGATAATGTTTGTGCCTTCCTGTCGGAGCTGTATCTTATTTCCCCAAAACCTCACCTTACGAGCACGGGAGCTGACCACCAGATTCTTTCCCTCAATCATTACAGGATGGCTGAGCGTGCCAATAAGCACACGAACCTCTCTTTTCTCTCTTCCCGCTAAACCAAAAACAATAAAAAACAAGCAAAATCCTGTTAAAAATCGCACAGCACTCATCGGTCTGATTTTAGGTAGAATTAAAATGCAAGTCAAACCAAACTTCTTGACAAGAAAACCAAGCTTTGATATAGGAAAATATAATCCTATGAGCAAAAAACCAGGCTGGATAAAGAAAAATACCTTTCATCATTCGGATTTTTCTAATCTAAAGGAGCTGGTTCAGCTTAAGGAGCAAAAAAAGCTGAAAATCAGCCTTGCTTTTCCCACTCTTAATGAAGAAAAAACCATTGGAAAAGAAATAGCCCTTATCCGAAAGGAGCTTTATGAAAACTATCCGCTTCTTGATGAAATTGCGGTAATAGATTCTGGCTCAACTGACCGCACGCTGGAGATAGCACGAGAAAACGGCGCATTGGTCTTTCGGGCAAAGGATATTCTCCCTCATCTCGGTGATTATCCTGGCAAGGGAGAAAACCTCTGGAAAAGCCTGTATGTGCTGAGTGGAGATATAATCGTATGGCTGGATGCAGATATAAAAAACATTCATCCAAAATTTGTTTATGGCTTGGTGGGACCGCTACTAAAATATGACCACCTGCTTTTTGTCAAAGCATTTTATCAGCGTCCGATGAAGCTGGCAGGAGAAGAAAATGAATATGGTGGTGGAAGGGTAACAGAAATTTTGGTCCGTCCGCTGTTGAGCCTGTTCTTCCCAGAGCTGGCTCAGCTCTACCAGCCCTGTAGCGGAGAATGCGCAGGCAGAAGAGAACTGCTTGAACGCCTTCCTTTTGCCTGTGGATACGGCATAGAAACAGGAATGCTTTTGGATATTTACCATACTTATGGTCCAGAGGTTATTGCTCAAGCAAATCTTGACCTGCGAATCCACCGCAATCAGCCTGCCTGTGCTCTTGGAAAAATGGGCTTTGAAATCCTGCACGCCTTTTTAAAAAGAATAGAAAACCTCGGATTAATTGAGCTTAAAGGAGAGCTTTCAAAAACCTACCGAAAGCTGGTAATGGGACCTGGGCTTTATAAGCTTAAAAAAGAAAATGTGCAGATAAACGAAAGACCCCCGATAATAGAAGTTCCTGAATACCTCGCAAGTAAAAAATCAGCTGTTAAACTTAATCAAAAGAACCTAGCTCGTGATTCTTTGCTTTGAACCTGAAATTGGCAAAAATGCGCATTTGTATTTTAACTTATCGTGGAAATATGTATTGCGGTGGGCAGGGGGTTTATGTTTATTATCTTTCCAAATATCTTGCCAGGCTGGGACACGAGGTTGAGCTTATACAGGGTCCGCCCTATACCTGGGAAGTTCCCTGGTGCAGAGAACATCGCTTGGTAAATTATAACCTTTTTGCGACAAAAAAATTTTTTTATAAAAATTTCTCCGCCCGCTCCGAACTCTTCCAGCTCTTCAAGCCTGAACATTTTTATGAATTTATCACCACCCGCTTTGGATTTTTTCCTGAAATGCTCACTTTTAGCTTCAAAGCCTGGACAAAACTCTGCCAACTCTGGAAACAAAAACCCTTTGATGTAATTCACGATAATCAAACCCTCGGCTTTGGAATGCTTTTAATTCAAAGAACTTTCCCTGCTCCTCTTATTACCACCATTCACCACCCATTAAGTGAAGACCAAAAAGCAGATTTCCAGCAACTGCCTGAATTTAACCACAGGCTTCGCCGGGCAGTTTATTATCCTCTGCTTATGCATCAATTGGTTGTTCCCCGCTTGGAATGTTTGGTAAGTGTGTCTCAAACAGCAGCAAAAAGCGTAGCCAAAGCTTATGGAATAGATGAGAAAAGAGTGCGAGTGGTTTACAACGGAGTTGATACTGAACTGTTCAAGCCCAACCCCCAAGTTAAAAGAAAAAAGAATCAGCTCGTATTTGTTGGAAACACAGAAGATAGAAAAAAAGGCATACGCTACCTGCTGGAAGCAATGCTTTATCTTCCCAAGAATGTCAGGCTTTTGGTTGTGGATGGTGGAGCACCTAGGCATATAGTTATGGAAGAGTTAATGAGACGATTTAACCTTGCTGGCAGAGTTCGCACCACAGGGAAAATCCCCACTGAAGAGGTAGTTCGTGCCTATCAGGAATCAGAGATTGCGGTTGTTCCCAGTGTTTATGAAGGGTTTGGTTTTCCTGCTGCTGAAGCAATGGCTTGTGCCACTCCTGTGGTGGCAACAGATGGCGGAGCACTTCCAGAGGTGGTAGGAAAAAATGGAGAGGCAGGATTGATTGTTCCCAAACAAGATGCCCGTGCACTGGCAAAAGCAATTAAACTCCTGCTTGATAATCCGCACCTTAGATGCCAAATAGCAGAAAAAGCAAGAAAACGCATTTTGGAGAAGTTCAGTTGGGAAGTTTCTGCCAGAAAAATGCTGGAGCTTTATCAGGAAATGATTGAACGAAAAAATGGCAAAAGTCAGCGTGGAAAAACATTTAAATTTATCTAGTTTGTGTTATATTTAAGAGCAAAAAAAGGAGTAAAAAGATGGATAAAAATCGGCTTTATGGGCTATTGATTTGTATTGGAATCGCCATCTGCGCACTGCTATTTTTGGTTGGAGTATTTCGTGGAAGTTATGTTGCGCTGGCAATTCCAGTGGTGATTTTCACTTTGGGAATTCTTGGCTTGGGCTTCTGGATTGGCTGGACAATTTTTTCTATTAAGGTTGAGCCACCAGAGCCAGAGGATAAAGACCAAGAAAAGAAATGAATATTTGTTTTTTAAGTTATCGTGGAAATATGTATAGTGGTGGTCAGGGCATTTATTTATATTATCTTACCAGAGAGCTTGCCCGAAGAGGTAATAAAATAACTGTGCTGGTTGGTCCGCCCTATCCTTGGGATATGCCCTGGGCTCGGGTGATTAAAATCACCAATTACAACTTTTATGCTAAAAAACGAGATTTTCTTCCCAGAAAAAATCCATTTAAGATTTTCACTCCGCTTAACTTTTATGAATTTACTCTCACCCGCTTCTGGTTTTTTCCTGAAATGTTTGCTTTTTCTTTTCGTGCCTTTCATAAGCTGGTGGAGCTAATTAATAAAGGCGAGCGCTTTGACCTTATTCACGATAATCAATGTCTTGGCTATGGTCAGCTTTTAATGAAAAGCTTTGGAATACCAGTAATAGCATCTATTCATCACCCGCTGGCAAAAGATAGAGGAGCTGATTTTGAGCAATCGCACAACTTTCTTGAGCGCGCACGAAGAGTAGTGTTTTATCCTTTTGTAATGCAAAAGATTGTTGCTCAAAGAATGGATTTAATTATCAGCGGTTCTAAGGATTCTGCTCGGGCGGTTCAAGAGGCTTTTTCTATCCCTGAGCACAAAATGCGGATAGTGTATGATGGAATAGACCAAGAGGTTTTTTATCCCCGACCAGAAATCAGGCGCAAGCGAGGAAGGCTCATTTTCGTCGGCAACACCGAAGACCGCAAAAAAGGCATCTTGTATCTTATTCAGGCACTTAGTATGCTTCCAGAGTGGGTAAATCTGGTAATTGTGGACGGTGGGGCAAAGTGGAAATTCTATCTTAATCAACTAGTTGACCAGTATAAAGTAAGGAAGCGGGTGGTGGTAAAAGAAAAGCTCAGCCCCAAGGAGCTGGCAGAAGAATACTGTCAGGCAGAGCTGGGGGTTGTGCCCAGCCTCTATGAAGGATTTGGTCTGCCAGCAGCAGAAGCAATGGCTTGTGCCACCCCAGTGGTAAGCACAGATGCAGGAGCATTGCCAGAGGTGGTGGGGAACGACGGAGCGGGAATTATTGTTCCTGCCAAAAATGCACGAGCCTTAGCAGAAAAAATACTTTATCTTCTCAAAAATCCAAAACTAAGAAAACAAATGGGCGAGCGGGCAAGTAAAAGAGTGGCTGAGCTTTTCACTTGGAAAGAATGTGCCCGCAAAACCGAAGAAGTTTATCTTGAGCTTTTAGAAAAGAAAAATGCTAACTGTTAACTTTGACCTTTTAGGAGCAAAGCCTGGGCAGAAGATTTTGGATGCTGGCTGTGGCGCTGGCAGGCATTCTTATGAAGCCTATCTGCGTGGAATGGAAGTTTATGCTCTTGATTATTGCCTAGACGAGGTTAAAAAGGTAATGTATGGACTTTGCGCTCAAGATGCTAAAAATGATAAAGGGGTGTGCTGGCAGGTGCTTCAGGGAGATGTTCATCACCTCCCATTCCCAGATGATTATTTTGACCGTATTATCTGCTCCGAAGTGGTAGAGCATGTAATGGAAGATATAAGGGTTATTAAGGAGCTAGCAAGAATCCTTAAACCAAAAGGAAGAATTGCTATTACCACACCAACTTATTTCACTGAATATGCCTATGATAAATTAAGCCCACTTTATTTCTCCAATCCAGGCGGACACATAAGAAAATTTCTTCCCAAGGAACTTGCAGAAAAAATCTCCAGATGCGGATTAAAAATCTATGCGGTCAGATTTGCTCACAGCCTGCATTCTCCCTACTGGCTACTTCGCTGTATTTTCGGGCTGGAGCGAGAAAACCACCCTGTTGCCCGCTCCTACCGCTGGATTTTAGAAAAAAGTTTCTACTCTCCAGTAATGAAAAAAGTTGAAAAAGTGCTGGATTTCTTCTTTCCTAAAAGTATTATATTTTATGCTTGGAAACCGAAAAAGGGGTGCTGAAATGGCAAAAGAAAAAAAATTAAAATTAGCTCTTCCCAAAGGCTCGCTTCAAAAAACAACTTTTGAGCTGTTTGAAAAAGCGGGCTGGAGAATAAATATTGGTGCAAGGGAGCTATTTCCTGGCATTGATGACCCGGAGCTTGAGGCTGTGCTTTTAAGAGCACAAGAAATCGCAGGCTATGTGGAGCGGGGAGTGTTTGACTGCGGAATTACTGGCAAGGACTGGGTGATTGAACAGGGAGCAAAAGTCACTGAAATTTGTCCTTTAACTTATTCTAAAACAGGCTTCAGACCTGTCCGATGGGTGGTGGCGGTTCCAGAAAACTCTCCCATTAAAAAACCCAGAGATTTAAACGGCAAAAGAATTGCCACCGAAGCGGTCAATCTTACCAAAAAGTATCTTAAAGAAAAAAACATTAAAGCAGAGGTGGAATTCAGCTGGGGAGCAACAGAGGCAAAGGCAATGCTGGTAGATGCTATTGTGGAAGTAACAGAAACAGGAAGTAGCTTAAAAGCCAATAACCTGAGAATCGTTGATACTGTAATGTGGTCTGAGCCTGTGCTTATTGCCAATTCCAAAATTTATAAAAAGGATTCCTGGAAAAAAGAAAAAATCAATACCATTGCGATGATGCTCAAAGGAGCGCTTCAGGCATTTGGTCAGGTGGGGCTGAAAATGAATGTGCCCAAAGATAAACTTGATGCGGTGCTCAAGGTTCTGCCTGCGCTCCATACACCCACTCTTGCTCAATTAGCCGGTTCTGACTGGTATAGCGTGGAGGTGGTAGTTGAGGAGAAAAAAGTTCGCCAGCTGATTCCCAAGCTGAAAAAAGCAGGTGCCAGCGGAATTATAGAATATCCCCTTAACAAGCTCATTTATTAAGGAAGGGCAATGAAAGAGGGAGATTTTGTCCATCTTCACACGCACACCGAATACAGCCTGCTTGATGGAATGATTCGCATCTCTGACCTGGTCAGAACCGTTGTGAGTTATAATATGCCAGCTATTGCCATAACTGACCACGGAAATATTTTTGGAGCAGTGGAGTTTTTCAAGCAGGCAGAGAGCGCGGGAATTAAGCCGATTATCGGCTGTGAGCTTTATATGGCAAGGCAAACCAGGCACAGCCGTGACCGCTCTGAAGGAAGCCCATACCATCTGGTAGTGCTCTGCGAAAATGAACAGGGATACAGAAATCTCTGCCAGCTCATCACTGCCAGTTATTTGGAAGGATTTTATTATAAGCCTAGAGTGGACCGAGAGCTATTGGAAAAATACGCAAAGGGATTGATTGCTTTAAGCTCCTGCCTTCAAGGAGAAATCCCTCAACTTCTTCTAGCTGGAAAAGAAAAAGAAGCGGAGAAAAGGCTGGAGTGGTATCAAGCGGTTTTTGGCAAAGATGGCTTTTATCTTGAGCTTCAGCACAACGGCTTAGATGAACAGGCAATAGTTAACCAACGGCTTATTCAGCTGGCAGAAAGGACAGGGGCACCTCTTGTCTGCACCAATGACTGCCATTATTTAAAGCCTGATGGAGCTCGGCTTCAGGAAATACTTATCTGCATCCAGCAGAACAAAAAAATTGATGACCCAAACCGCTTCCAGATTAAAACTGACCAGCTATATCTTCGCTCTCCGCAAGAGATGAAGCATCTTTTTAGAGATGTGCCCAGCGCCATCAAGAACACCATTGCCATTGCTGAGCGCTGTCAATTTTATTTTGATTTTGAACATATCCATCTTCCTACCATAGAACTTAAAGAAGGTGAAAAAATAGAAGAAAAGTTTGAAAAGCAGGCAAAAGAAGGATTTGAAAAAAGACTGGCAGAGCTTAAAGAGCTCTATGGAGATGCCCTTCGTGAAGATGAGTATAGAAAGCGTTTTGAATATGAGCTAGAGATTATTAAAAACACCGGCTTTGCTGGATATTTT
The DNA here is from genome assembly GCA_964592965.1 of uncultured bacterium. GTDB lineage: Bacteria > RBG-13-61-14 > RBG-13-61-14 > RBG-13-61-14 > DRUE01 > CAZKMM01. The sequence continues at coordinate 4,428 of CAZQJX010000032.1, read as the reverse complement.
CTTATTGTTGCGGATTTTATCGGATATGCCCGTAAAAAAGGCATTCCAGTTGGACCAGGAAGGGGTTCAGCTGCAGGAAGCTTGGTCGCTTATGCTCTTGGCATAACCAATGTTGACCCCATCCGCTACGGACTTCTCTTTGAAAGATTCCTCAATCCTGAAAGAAAAGAAATGCCTGATATTGATGTGGACTTCTGCAAGGAGAGAAGAGATGAGGTGATAAAATATGTCACCAAAAAATACGGAGGAGAGACAAAGGTTGTTCAGCTTATCACTTTTGCCAAATTAAAAACAAAAGCTGTGGTTCGTGATGTGGCGAGAATTCTCAACATTCCCACAAGGTTGATTGACCAGTTGAGCAAACTGGTTCCTGATGATGCGGAAACCAGCCTGCTTGCTCTCGCAGACAGCGACCCTAGACTTAAAGAGCTGGTAGAAAGCGAGCCTAGGTTAAAAGAGGTTTTTTCTATCGCCAATGAAATCAGGGGACTAAACCGCCATCCCGGTGTCCACGCTGCTGGAGTGGTTATTTCTGACCGGCCGATTATTGAATATATGCCTTTGCATAAAAGCACCCGTGAGCATAAAAATGTAATCACCACCCAGTTTGATGGTGATTCTGTTGCTCAGCTCGGCTTAGTAAAATTTGACCTTTTAGGTCTGAGAAACTTAACAGTTATTGACCAGACCATAAAGCTCATTAAAGAAAGAAAAGGCACTGAAATCAACATTGACCGCATTCCTCTAGACGACCCCAAAACATTTGAGCTTATCTCCCGAGGCGAGACAGCGGGAATATTCCAGATGGAAAGTAAAGGAATGGCTCAGCTGGCAATGAAAATTCAGCCGAGAAAAATTGATGAGCTCATTGACCTTATTGCTCTTTACCGCCCCGGTCCGCTTCAGAGCGGAGTGGTAGATGAATACATTGCCCGCAAGCAGGGGAAAAAGCCTATTGAATACCCTCTGCCTGAGCTAGAGGAAATTTTACGGGACACTTATGGAGTGATTGTTTATCAGGAACAGGTGATGCGTATTGCTCAGAAAATAGCGGGCTACACAGCAGGTCAGGCAGACCGCTTTCGTAAAGCAATGGGCAAAAAAGAGCCTGAGATTATGGAAGCAGAGAGGGAGAATTTTGTAAATGGTTGTGTTAAAATGGGTTATAATAAATCACAGGCAGAGGAGCTTTTTGAGGTAATAAAGAACTTTGCAGGTTATGCATTTAACAAGTCGCATTCAACAGCTTATGCTATAATAGCATATCAGACGGCTTATTTAAAAGCTCATTATCCGCTGGAATATATGACAATGCTATTAAGCAGTGAAATGGGTAATGCTGATAAACTGATTGCCTATCTTGAAGAATGCAAAAGAATGGGACTTGAGGTCATTCCACCCCATATTAACACCTCTTTTTGGAATTTTTCTATTAAAGACGAAAAAATCCTTTACGGGCTCGGCGCTGTTAAAAATGTAGGGAAGAAAGCAGTAGATGCAATTGTCGCAGAAAGGGAAAAAAACGGGGCTTTCAGCTCGCTTTTTGACTTCTGCGAGCGAATAGACCTGCATAGGGTCAACCGCCGAGTAATTGAAAGCTTGATTAAGGCAGGAGCTTTTGATGGATTGGGCGCCAAGCGTTCCCAAATGATGGCGGTTTTGGAGCAGGTTTTGGAGCAAAGCCAGAGCATCAAGCAAAGCCGAAGCCACGGTCAAGTAGATATATTCCAGCTTCTTGAAGATAAAGGCTCTAAAAAACCTTCCAAACAATATCCCGCGCTGGAAGAATGGGATATGGAAGAGCTTTTAAATTATGAAAAAGAGGTTTTAGGGCATTACATTTCAGGGCATCCGATGGTCAGGTATCAAAATCTGGTAGCGAGCCTTCATCTTCCTAAATTAAAGCAAATTTTAAATATGACCACCGAGCAGTCTGTTGTGGTATGTGGCTTTATCACCCACTATCAGGAGAAAAAGACCAGAAACAAAGAGCAGATGGCTAATTTTAAATTAGAGGACTTAACCGGGCGAGTGGATGTTGTGGTCTTTCCCAGCATCTTGGCAGAAAGCAGAGAGGTGCTTAAAACTCAAGACCAGCCAGTTATTGTTCAGGGTAGGATTCGGATAGATGAATCTCACCAAATTATTGCGGAAAAATTATTCACTATTGACCAAGCCCTAGAACAAATGGTAAACTCTATTCACCTTTGGATTAATGCGGAAATTTATGAAGAAAAAGACCTTGAAAAGCTCAAAAACCTGCTTATGAAAAAACCCGGAAAGTGTAAGGTTGTGCTTCACCTTGAATTTAAAGATAAAGCAGAGGTGGTGCTGGCTCTGCCAGAGAAATATAGTATTCAACCATCTCAGCAACTCGTTCAAGAGTACGAACAGATGTTTAATCTTGGAAACAGCAGGTTGGAAATGATGATTAAATAAAAATAATGAAAGGAAGGTGGGAGCAATGGAAAAGGCAAAAATTAATGTTCAGGACCAGGTCTTAAATATTTCCCGTAAGGAAAAGATTCCTGTTGAGTTCCTGCTCTTGGGTGGGGAGAAGTTTCAAGGATACATCCAAAGCTTTGATGGCTACTGCGTGTTCGTGCGCACAGAGGCAGGAGAGGAGATTATGATTTATAAACATGCAATTGCAACCATAAAACCTCTCCAGCCTCTTCCAATGGGCAGAAGAGAGCCACCTAAAGAAGGATGAGAAAAAGGATTTTTCTGATTTCTCTCCTGCTGGCTTTTTTCAGTTTTGCAGGTAGAGCGGAAAATCATCTTTGGACTTGTGCAGGAGAGGCGCAGATAGAGGAAGCTAATTACGCCCAAGCCCGGCAAAGCGCTCTTAAAGAGGCTTTTTGTCAGGCGCTGGAGCGTTCCCTTGAGCAGATTCTTGCTCCTGAGGTAATTGAGGGCAACACCCAGCTTATCAATGACCAGATTTTAAGCAATCCTCAGGAGTTTGTTTATCGGTATCGGATTATCTCTGAAGCGGTTGAGCAGGATATATATCGGGTAGAGGCAGAGGTAGAGGTAAATGTTACTCGTCTGAAAAACAGGCTCATTCAGAGCGGATTAATCATCACCCCAAAGCGCACACTTATCCTTATTGTTGAAGAGCAGATAAATAATGAAAAGCCCAAAACCGCCTGGATAAATGACAGCCAGCCGAGCGAGGCAGAAAAACTGCTCACCATTCAACTTAATAGATGGGGATACAAAGTGGTTGAACCCAATCCTATCTTTAAACCTGATGAATTGGAAAAACTCGCCAGCAATCAAGAAAAATTAAAATCTCTCGGAGAAAAATACCAAAGCGGATTCCTGCTTTTAGGAAAATTAAAAATCTCTTCAACTTCTCTTCCTCTGCCTGCTGTTGAAAAAAAAGAAGAACGAGCAGAAGAAGTTGAAGAAAAAACCTATCAGCTCAAAAGCTTTTTCTCTTTTCAAATTATTGACCTTGAAACTGCGGAGAACAAATTTTTCTGGCAGACTCAGGAAAGTGCCATTGGCTCAGATTTTGCAAATACCAAAATAAGACTTATCCAGCGCAACATAATGTTATTAAGCGGAGAGCTCAGCCTTGCTTTAGAAAAACTCAGCCACAAAGCCCCTGCTGAAGTTGGAGAATACAAAAGACAAATGCTTACAGTGATTGGACTTAGCTCTTGGTATCAATATCAACAACTTGCTTCGGGGCTTGAAAAAATAGAGCAGATTAGAAATGTTCAACTCTGGGGATTTGCTCCCAGTATGGTTAAATTCCAAATTGAATTTGCTGGGGATAAAGACGAGCTAAAAAAATCTATCACTGCCTATCGTTTTCCTCAGTTTCGTCTTCTTCCCATAGAACCCCAAACCAGTGAGTTAAAATTTAAAATTCAGCCCCTTCTTTAAAGCAATGGATGCGGTTGTTCTTGCTGGTGCTGGAAAAGCCAGCAGACTTGTCTTTGGCGAGAACAAGGCTTTTCTTCTTATAGAAAACCGCCCGATTTTAAACTGGGTGATGGATGCGCTTTGCTCCTGCCAGCATATAGAACAGGTTGCAGTGGTAGGTCCTTTGGAGAGGCTTGAAAAGCTGCTTTCCGCATACAGCCGAGCCCGTATCTTAATTATTGACCAAGATAAAAGCCTTTATGAAAACGCAAGTCGCGCCATCTACCAGCTTTTTGGCATTACCAAAGAAGATGAGCTTAAGCCCCAGGATTATGATAAGCCTGTTCTTGTTCTCAGCTCAGATATACCACTTCTTACCAGCACGGAAGTGGAATATTTTATAAAGCACGCTCCGCTTGATAAATATGACTTTATCTATGGAGTTGCCAGCGAAGCCACTTTAAGTAAATTTTATCCCACAAAATCCAAACCCGGAATTAAACCAGCTTGCTTTCACACTGACAAATTCTCAGGAAGAATCTGTAATTT
>CAZQJX010000031.1:15078-22518 GCA_964592965.1 uncultured bacterium | reverse complement strand
GGAGAGGTAGAGGTTTCTGGTGCAAAGAATTCTGCTCTTCCGCTTCTTGCCAGCACGATTTTAGCTCCCGGAAAGCATCGCTTTGAAAATGTCCCTTATCTTCGTGATGTTCTTACTATGTGCAGATTACTTGAGGAGCTAGGAGCAAAGGTTGATAAAAGCAGGCTGGAAAAAGAGCATATCCTTGAGGTTGATACCAGCAATCTGAGCTCACTTCGGGCGCCCTATGAGCTGGTAAAGACAATGCGTGCAAGCATTTTAGTTCTGGGTCCGCTTTTTGCCAGATTTGGTAGGGCAGAGGTTAGCTTTCCTGGTGGCTGTGCCATTGGTGCCCGACCCATTGACCTTCATCTTCGAGGATTGGAGCTACTTGGTGGAGAGGTAAAAATAGAGCACGGATACATTTATGTCAACCGCAAAAAAAGTACAGCGCAGGAGATAACTTTTGATTTTCCAACCGTCACTGGCACGGAAAATGTTATGATGGGAGCGGTTTTTACCCCGGGCAGAACTGTTCTTGTAAATACTGCTCAGGAGCCGGAGGTGGTTGAGCTGGCAGAGTATCTCTGCAAGATGGGCGCAAGGATAAAAGGTGCGGGAACAGATAGGATTGAGATAGAAGGAGTGGCTGAGCTTAAACCTTCTTCGCATCGGATTATGCCTGACCGAATAGAAGCAGGAACCTATCTAGTTGCAGGTGCAATAACTCAGGGAGAGGTATTTGTCCGGGGAGCCAATCCTGAGCATCTGGATGCGGTGCTGAGCAAGTTAAGAGAAGCAGGGGTGGAGATTGAGGAGAGAGAAGATGGTATTTTGGCAAGAAGGGAAGGAAGGCTTCGGGGGGTGGATATTCGCACCCAGCCATATCCTGGCTTTCCAACTGATATGCAGGCGCAGATGATGGCTTTGCTTAGCATTGCTGAGGGAAGTTTGAGTATGATTACTGAGACGATTTTTGAAAACAGATTTTTGCATGCTCTTGAGCTTCAGCGAATGGGCGCTCAAATTCGCATTCAGGGGAACAATGCGCTTGTGCGGGGAGTGAAAAATCTTTCTGGCGCAAAGGTGATGGCATCGGACTTGCGGGCAGGAGCAAGCTTGGTTTTAGCTGGGCTGTGCGCAGAGGGAATTACTGAAGTGAGCAGAATATACCATTTAGATAGAGGCTATGAGAGGATGGAAGAAAAGCTCAAAAAACTGGGAGCAAAGATTGAACGGGTAAAGGAATGAAAAATGCTTAAGATTCTTAAAGCCTCATCAAAAGATTTTCAGTCTCGCTGGAAAAAGATTCTTGAACAAAGAGCCCAGATGGGCAAAGAGATAGAGGAGCAGTTAGAAAAGATATTTTTGGATATAAAGAAAAAGGGAATAAAAGCGGTCATAAAATATGCCAAATTGTATGATAATTTTTCAGGCACAGAAAAGGATATAAAGGTTAAAAAGAGTGAGCTGAATGGAGCAAAAAATCTTCTCAGCAGAGATGAGAAAAGGGCAATAGAAAAAGCAAAACAAAGGATTGAGTGGTTCCACAAAAAGCAAAAGCCAAAAGGATACAGGTTAAAAGAAAATGGCGGATATATTAGAGAGCGTTGGCTAGCTCTTGAGCGGGTGGGGATTTACATTCCAGCGGGAAAATTTCCTCTGGCAAGCACTGTGCTTATGTGTGCCATTCCTGCAAAAATAGCTGGCGTAGGGGAGATTGTTCTCACCACTCCTGCTAATGGAGAAGTTCATCCTGCTATTCTTTATTCAGCCAGCCTTTTAGGAATAGATGAAATTTACAAGTTAGGTGGGGCACAGGCGATTTTTGCTCTTGCTCTTGGCGCCAGCCCGATTAAAAAAGTGGATAAAATCGTTGGTCCTGGCGGGCTTTGGGCAAGCAGAGCCAAAGTTTATGCTTATAAAATGGGGCTGGTGGGAATAGATACTCTGGCAGGTCCGAGCGAGATAGCCATTTTAGCAGATGGCTCAGCAAAATCCGAGCTTATTATTGCGGACATAAAAGCTCAGCTTGAGCACGGAGAGGATAGCTGGGCATTTTTAATCTCTACCTCAAAGAATTTGCTGGAGAAGGTGGCAGATGAATTCAGAGGTGAAAAAGCCAATTTAGTGCTGATTCAGGCAAGAAGCAAAAAAGAAATGATAGAACTAGCCAATCAGATAGCGCCCGAGCATCTTGAAATTATGCTGAAAAATCCTGAAGAGGTCTTGGAGCAGATTTACGGTGCAGGAGCGGTTTTTGTGGGTGAATATTCGCCGGTGGCGCTGGGCGACTATCTGGCAGGAACCAACCATTGCCTTCCCACAGGGGCAAGGGCTCGGTTTGAATCCCCGCTCGGCGTCTGGGATTTTATGAAACGCCAGAGCATTGTCTGGATGGAAAAGCATATTTTTCTAAAACTGCAAAAATCCTGCAAGGATTTTGCTCGGCTGGAAGGGCTTTTTGAGCATGCCCGCTCCATCAGCATAAGAGCCAAAGACCTCAAATAAAAAATCCAATACTTTGATTAAAAATTAGTCATTGCCAGCTGATAATTTAACTCATAAAGTAAATCTGCTTAAAGAGAAAAATTCTCTAGCTGATTAAAATCCAGAATACGGCTGAAAATGCCCGAATTCAATTAGAGCAAGTGCCTGAGATATTTCTGTTGGTTGAGCTGGCTTTTGAAGGATGAGGTAGCGGATGTTAAGCCGAAGGCTTGCTTCTAAAAGCTCAGGAGATTGATGAGTTAACAATATCCAGCCGGCATTAGGCTCTATTTGCACAAGGAAATTCAATCGCTCCTTCCAGCCCGCTCCCAGGCTTTCAAGGTCAATGACAAAGTAGTCAAATCCTTTTCGCTGAATTTCCTCCGCACGCTTGATTATCTGCTCAAAGCTTTCCAGACATAAAACTTCCTGCCCTATTGCCCGAAGCGATGCATCTAGAACAAGCAGGTTTTCTTTTTCTGAGCAAAGGACAAGGATTTTGCTTTGACTTAATGGCTGAATGGGAATAAGTATACGAAAGCAGCTTCCTTTTCCCGGCTCGCTTTTCACTTCAATTTTTGCTCTGTATGGCTCAAGCAGGAGCTTGCAGATATAAAGCCCGAGCCCAACTCCCGAGACCTTTCCTTCTTCCTCAATACTCGCTTTGGTAGTAAAAAATGGCTCAAACAGCCGGGGAATAAGCTCTTTTTCAATTCCTTCTCCTGTATCTTCAAATTCTATGATGATAGCTCCTGCCTCTGTTCGGCTACGGATGCGAAGGATTTTTTCTTCACTCGCCTGCATAGCATCTAGGGCATTTTTAATCATATTTGAAAATGTCTGACTGAAATCAGAATAAATCCCCCTGATAAGAGGAAGAGGCTTTAAGTCAAGCTCCAGCTTAACTTCGTGCTTGAAAAACGGCTGGGAGCGGAGAAGATTGATTTCATCTTTAAGCACCTGATTTAAATCCAGCCGAGCCACACTCTGGATGGCTTCTTTTCTGCTCTTTGCCATTAGGTCGCGAAGTATCTGGCTCATTCGCTCCACCTGACTGAGAATAATTCCCAGCTCTTCCCGCAAATCTATCTCAGCATCGCCAGCATCAAGCAAAAACTCCACTGTTGATTTAATCACAGTGAGCGGGTTGTTGAGATTATGGGCAATGCCCTGAACCAGATTGCCAAGAGAGGCAAGCCGAGACTTCTGAATAAGCTCCATCTGAAGTTGTGTTTGACTTTCTTTAAGCCTTTTCCGATAGGTAATATCCTGAAATCCCACTAAAAATCCAGCCAGCCTTCCTTCTTTAAACAATGCGCTGATGGTCATTCCCACTGTCCGCCTTTTGCCACGAACATCAATTTCCATTTCTCCCCTAAACATCCCCTCACTTAAAACCGCTTTTCTCACCCGCTCCAGCCATTCTTTGTGTCCGAGCTGTTCAAGGACAGAAAAAAGGTCTATTCCTTTCAGTCGGGTTCTTTCCACCCCGAGCCATTTTTCCACCCATCGGTTTGCGTCAATGATTTTTCCCTCTTTATCTAGGATTAGAATCATTGTGCCAAGATTCTCAAAAATTTGGCGATACTGCTCCTCCCTATCCTTGATAGCTGATTCCATCTCTTTAAACCAACTGATATCAGCAATGGAAATTAACCAGTATTTACTTTCGCCCAGTTGAAAGGAGCGGATATTAAAAGAGAGATATCTATCCTCTGCATAATGACACCACTGAGAAAAAAGCTCTTTTTCTTTATCCTTCCGTGCCTTCTCCAAAAGGCGAAGGAGCGGAGAGAATTCTTTGAGAACTTCTCGGGCGGGCTTGAGAAGAATTTCATCTTTTTTCTTTCCCAGAATTTTACAAGCGCTTGTGTTGGCATCTTCAATCAAACTTTTTTCATTGACTAGAATAAGTCCGTAATCTGCTTTTTGGAAAAGCTGAAAATATTTCTGGCTGGAGCTGATAAGATGGTCTAAGGTGCGTGCCTGAGCAATTAAATGCCTGATGAGATTGGGAAGGAAATTAAGCTGAAATTTTCCTAGCTCAATCAGACCTTTTTCCTTATGCTCGGCTACAGCGGTCTCGCCCTTTGCTTTTTCAATATCAGAGATGAGGATAATGGGAATTTCTTTTACCTCAGTGGTGAGCTCCTCAATTAGCTCCTCTTTTTCAGGAAATTCATCAGAGATGATTATTAAATCAAACTTTTCTTCAGAGATAAGTTTTAGTGCCTGATTTTTCTCCTCTGCCTGAACGAGCTGAAAATAATTCTCATCCAAAAGAGTATGTAACTCTTTGATTAACTTTTTTCCTGGCTGTGCAACCAGGATTCTGCTCATATATTTCTGCTGAGTAATTTCCTTATCTCTCTGGTGTCCAGATCACCGCCACGATTTTAGCCTGCTCGCATTCATAACAGCTCACCCGATGGGGAAGGGTAGCATCATAATAAATGCTATCTCCGGGCTCAAGGATATCTGTATGGTCTGCGAGCTGAACCAAAACCTTTCCCTCAAGAACATAAAGAAATTCCTCTCCCGGGTGAGAGGAAAGATTTTTAGGCTCCATCTCCGCTCGCTCCAGAGTGACGATAAAAGGCTCCATATGACGGTCTTTTTTATCGTATCCGAGCGCCTCATAAGAATAACCATACTTTATTCCATCCTTTGATGCAAATCTGCTTACTTTTTTCCGCTCATCTTTCCTTACAAGGCTGTATGACTTTCCTTCACCACCAAAAAAATCGCTGATGTTAACATTAAGAGCACGAGCTATCTTAATGAGAGTGCCAAGCGGTGGAGAAATAAGATGATTTTCTATCTGATTGAGAACCGATGGACTAATCCCCACCATCTGGGCAAGCTCCTCTAAGCTCAGCGCCTGGTCTTCTCTTAGCTGTTTGATTTTTTCTCCTACTTTTACCTCTTCTATCTGCTGGCTCATTTTATCCTCCCTTGCCCAGTTCAAGACCTTTTTCTATAGCCTGAAGGTTTTTGGAGACCAGCTGGGGATTTTTACTGGCAAATCGCTGTTTTAAAACCTCTTTAATGGTTTCAATACCAACCACCGGTCTTTTTGCCAGATATACCCCAAGGGCAACCATATTAGCAAGTCGGGTATTGCCAAGCTCTCCCGCAATCTGATTAAATGGGAAAATAACTAGCTCAAGGTCTTTGCGCTTAATTTCATCTGCCCGTGCCAGGGAACTGTTGACTATAAAAAGTCCCCCTGGTTTTAAGCGGGGCTCAAATTTTTCACGAGCCTGTTCACTCATTACCAGCACTGCTTCTGGAGAGCTTACCTGCGGAGAACCTATTTGTCGGTCAGATATAATTACAGTGCAATTGGCGGTTCCACCTCGCATCTCCACCCCATAACTAGGAAGATAAGTAACAAAATATCCATCTAGCATAGCAGATTCAGCAAGTATATTGCCGATAAGAAGAATCCCCTGTCCGCCAAATCCAGCCATTATCACATCTGTATACATTTCTCTTTCTCTCAGAAATGGTCTGGTTCTTTTTTCTCTTTAAAAATTCCCAGCGGATAGTAAGGAATGAGTTCCTCCTCCACTCGCTTGAGCGCATCCACAGGCTTAAGCCCCCAGTCAGTTGGGCAGGCGCTCAACACCTCAACAAAGCCAAAGCCTATATCTTTGAGCTGAACCTCAAAAGCTCGTCGGATCAGCTCCCGAGTCCTTCGCACATTTGCAGGCTTGTTAACAGCTCCCCGTGCGCTAAAAGCCACACCTTCCAGCTGGGCAAGTAGCTCTGCCATTCTTATTGGGTATCCGTCTCGCCGAAAGTCTCTTCCATAAGGAGTGGTGGTGGTTTTTTGACCGAGCAGGGTGGTGGGAGCCATCTGTCCGCCTGTCATTCCGTAGTTAGTGTTGTTAACAAAGATTATGGTGATTCTTTCTCCACGATTGGCGCAATGGATGATTTCTGCGGTGCCAATGGCAGCAAGGTCGCCATCGCCCTGATAGCTGTAAATTATTTTATCAGGCAGTGCTCGTTTTAAGCCAGTAGCAACAGCAGGCGCCCTTCCGTGAGGCGCTTCCAGTACATCTGTGGCAAGATAGTCATAAAGAAACACGCTACAGCCCACGCTGGCAACTCCGATCGCTTTTTCGCGAATTCCAAAATAATCAATCGCCTCTGCTACCAAGCGGTGAATGATGCCGTGATTGCATCCCGGACAAAAATGAGTGGGACGGTCAATAAGGGTTTTTGGTCTGGGGTTGATGAGTTTTGGCTCTTTTTCTTTTTTGCTCAAGGATATACCTCCCGGATTTGATCAAGAATCTCCACAGGCATAGGGAGCGAATCTGTGCCCGGGGGTCTTCCGTAAAAATGAATGGGCTTTTCCTTTCCAACAGCAATTTTCACATCTTCCAGCATCTGCCCGGTATTAAGCTCCACCACCAAAAGCGCTTTTGCTTTTTTGGCAAGCTCTTCCAGTCTTTTTTCAGGAAAAGGAAACAGAGTGATGGGTCTGAAAAGCCCGACTTTAAGCCCTTCTGTGCGTGCATCTTCAACAGCAGTTTTGGAAATTCGGGCTGCGCTTCCAAAAGCCACCAAAATTAGCTCAGCATCTTCACAGCTTACTTCCTCCCATCTTACCTCCCGCTCTTTCATTCTTTGGTATTTTTCCCAGAGCTTCCAGCAGTGCCTCTCCAGCTCCCGATGACCAAGATAGAGTGATTTAAGCTTTCTCGGCTCCCTTCCCTCGCATCCAGTTAAGACCCAATCTTTTTCAGGAAGCTTTCGCTGAGGCGGTTTTTTCAGCTCAAGAGGTTCCTGCATTTGCCCGAGCATAGCATCAGCGAGAATGATTACAGGTGTGCGGTATTCATCTGCAAGGTCAAAGGCTAGAAAGGTAAGGTCCCACATCTCCTGAACAGAAGCAGGCGCCAGAGTAGGGGTGCGGTAATCTCCATGCCCGCCTCCCCTTGTTGCCTGAAAATAATC
>CAZQJX010000031.1:0-14978 GCA_964592965.1 uncultured bacterium | reverse complement strand
TGAAGGGCAAGGTCTGGGCACATCTCTGCGCACATACCGCAACCTGTGCATTTATCTTCACTTACAAACTCCACCACAAAATATCCAGCTTTGTTTGTTCGGTTAGATATTTTAAGGCACTCTCTTGGGCAGGTGCTCACACAGATTTCACATCCCTTACAGCGTTCTTCAATCACTACTACCTTTGCCATTTTCTCCACCAAACAGATATTCATCAAGAAGATTATAACCTTGTTCAATCAAGATGCCAGTTTTGGCTGCGGATTGCTCGGAAAATATCCGGTTGATTTTTCTGTTTGAATAAAACTGCTCCGAGCTTATTACCACAAAGGGAACAGGGTCGTCGTGATGGGTGCGCAAACGAACAGGTGTGGTATGGTCAGGCATAACCAGCATTTTCCAGGGCTTGAGCGTAGCTAATCCGTCAAGAATTGGTTTTAAGATTCTTTGGTCAAAAAGTTCAATGGCTTTTATTTTCAGCTCAAGGTCTCCCTGATGGCTGGCTTCGTCCGGTGCTTCAAGATGAAGATAAACAAAATCCGCTCCCTCTCTCAGCGCCCTCAGCGCATATTCCACCTTGCCCTCATAGTTGGTATCTATATAACCGGTTGCGCCGGGAACGCGAACTATCTCCAGCCCTGCCAGCTTTCCCAAGCCTCTAACCAAATCCACCCCGCTGATTACCACTCCGCTTATCCCGTATCTTTCTTTTAAGGTGGGAAATTTTGGGGCTTTTCCCTGCCCCCACAGCCAGACCATATCTGCGGGCAGTTTGCCCTGCTCTTTTCTTGCCAGATTAACCGGATGGGTTTTAAAAATCTCTCTGCTTTTTTCCATAAGCTTTAAGATAAGCCCTGCTTCTGGCTCTTGCCTGAGCTCTTCAAGATAAGGAGCAATGGGCTGGTTTAAAATATCGTGAGGCGGTGGAATTTTTATTTTTTCAGAATTGATTCCGCGAATTAAGCAAAGATTTCTGTAGCTCACACTCGGATAAAACCTTACCTGCTCATCGGCAAGGTTTTGGTTGAGCGCCTGAATGAGCTCTTTTGCTTCATCATTTGAGATATGGTCTGCGCTGTAGTCGTGCATAAGCAGTTTTCCGCTCTCTTCTCTGAGGCTGACAAGGTTGCATCTAAAAGCCACCTGCTCAGGCTCAAGCTCTATTCCGCATCCATAGGCTTCAATGGGTGCTCTTCCTGTGTAGTATTTAAGCGGGTCATAGCCGAGTATGCTCATATTGGCAACATCAGAGCCTGCGTGCATTCCTTTGGGAACAGTTCTTACTCTTCCCAGAGTTCCTTTTTGAGCGAGCAGGTCAAGATGGGGCTTTTTTGCCACCACCAGTGGGGTTTTTCCATCAGGAAAATCCTGAGGATGGTCTGCCATACCGTCTCCAATTAACACCAGCCACTTCATTCTCTTTTCTCCAATTTAAGTGCTTCCACAACTGCGTCCAGCCGAGCAGGAAGGGTGATGGGTGGCTCGCTTAACCTGATGGCATTATCTGGGTCTTTTAAGCCGTGCCCTGTTAAGGTGCAGACCACGCGCTGACCTGGCTGGAGCAAGCCTTTTTGCTTCATTTTAAAAAGCCCGGCAATTCCAGCTGCGCTTGCCGGCTCGCAGAAAATTCCTTCCTCTCGTGCCATATATTTATAAGCCTTGATTATCTCGTCATCGCTTACCATATCAATAATTCCCTCGCTTTCATCTCTTGCCCGCTCTGCTCCTTTCCAACTGGCAGGATTGCCAATGCGAATGGCAGTGGCAATGGTCTCGGGATTTTTAATCGGATACCCCCTGACAATAGGCGCAGCACCTTCTGCCTGAAAGCCGTTCATATGAGGAAGTGAATCAATAATGCCTTTTTCATAGTATTCTTTGTATCCCTTCCAGTAGGCGGTGATATTTCCTGCGTTTCCCACAGGCAGGCAGTGATGGTCTGGCGCGGAGCCGAGAATATCGCAGACTTCAAAAGCCGCGGTTTTTTGACCTTCTATCCGATAGGGATTAATGGAATTGACAATTTCCACTTTATACTTTGCGCCCAGCTCACGGACAATTTCCAGAGCTTGGTCAAAATTTCCCTCCAGCTGAACCACCACTGCGCCGTGCATCATTGCTTGGCTTAATTTTCCAAGAGCAATCTTTCCTTCAGGAATAAGGACATAGGCTTTTAGTCCTGCCCGAGAAGCATAGGCAGAAGCGCTTGCGCTGGTGTTTCCTGTGCTCGCGCAGATAACAGCATTTGCCCCAACTTCAAGCGCATGGGATACTGCCACTGTCATTCCACGGTCTTTAAAGGAGCCGGTTGGGTTTAATCCTTCAAATTTAAAATATATTTCCAGTTTAATTCCCAGCTCATCAGCGAGCTTGCGGGCAGGGATTAAAGGAGTATTGCCCTCATTTAAACTCACTATGCAGTCGTCCCTTTTGATGGGAAGAAATTTCCGATAGTGCCGAATCACTCCCTGCCAGATAAACTGTTTACCCCCTTCCATTACAGGCAGACTCCTTTTAAAGAAATTGCTAAAAGAGAATGAGAAGGCAGATTAACAGCAAAGATAGCTTTATCAGATATTCTCTTTATCTGGAGTTTTTGTTGAGAGATTTTTGGTGCAACTTCTCTGGGATTTTCAAAGCTGTTATACTTCATCGGGTTTTGATGCCAAAGAAGAGCGAGCTCTGCTTTTTCTTCTGGAACAAATCCCTGAATAATTATTTTGCCTTTCAGGGATTTTCTTTTGCTCAGATTAACAAAAAATATGCTGAGCTGGTTTTTTTCTTTATTTCTTGTTGCGCTAAGGTAAAGAGGGATATCGCCATCTGCAAGGAGCTTGTGTTTTAGATATTCATCTTGACCGTATTTGGTGAATATATGAAAAGCCCAGGCACTGGGGGTGAGGAAGGTTCCGCGCCCAGTGCTGATGATAATCCCGATGGTATTAACCAGTTGGGCAAGGCAGGCAAGCTCAACTTTATCTGCCAGTTTTTGAAGCTCGCAGAGCATAGCAGAGATAACTAAGCCATCTCTTAAGTTATAATTGGTTTGATACAACTCCCAGGGGCTGAACCAAAGGTTCCATTCATCAAAGCTGATTTTCACTTCTTTTCCTTTGGGAGAGAAGTTTTCAAGCGCGGAAATTCCTTTGTTTAAATCTTTTTTAAATCGGCTCAAAGCTCCGTTGATTACCTTTTGATATGAAGTCCATTTCATTAAATCACCCACCACCGGCATCAACGGATAATAGCTATGAATGGAAAGATAATCCAGCTCTTCACCAGCAATCTCCAGAACGGTTTGGTTCCATTTATTGCCCGGCTCTGTCCAGCCAACCGCGATTAGCTTAATTTCTGGGTCAACCTTTCGCATTGCTCGGGCAAATTCCAGATACCTTCGGGCATACTCTTCTGCAGAGAATTTTCCATCAAGCGGATTCCACGCTTCGTTTCCCACGCACCAGTATTTGACTTTGTAAGGCTCTGGATGACCAAATTTAGCTCGTAGAGAGCCCCACCTGCTTTTAGGAGAGCCATTGCAATACTCCACCCAGGCACTGGCTTCTTCAGGTGTTCCGCTTCCAACATTAACTGTTATCATAGGCTGGGCGACAACTTCCCGACAGAAGGCAATAAACTCATCTGTGCCGAACTGATTGCTGACTGTGGGACCAATAAGCTTGCCATATCTTCCCCAAGCGCGGTTTGGCTTGGGTATTCTTTTTTCCCGCGGTCCTATACCGTCCTGCCAGTGGTAGTTATCAGCAAAGCAACCACCGGGGAATCGGATTAGAGCAGGTTTGATGAGCTTAATCGCCTCAATCAGCTCCCAGTCAATACCATCTAAAAACTGGTTTTTGCCCTTCTCAGGTCGCCATATACCGCCTTCAATGCATTTTCCCAGCTCCTCAATAAAGTGCCCGTAAATAGTTTTGGGGATTTGATGAAGCGAGGTTTTAAAGTCAAGCTCAAGCTGAAAGCTTTTCTCAGCCTTCACAGCTTTGCTCCTAGGTGCGAGCAGACCAGCAGCGCTGATGGTAAGAGCGGAGAGAAATTCTCTGCGGGAAATATCCTTACTCATCCTTCCAGTCCGGACAGAATCCGAATTAATTTAACAGGATGAATAACCACTTTCAAGCGGTTGATTTGTTTTACTGCCTTCTGGACGCTTTTTTCAAGGGCATCGTGGGTGATGATGATTAGCGGAACCGCATCTCCTTCTCTTCCTTCCCGCTGAATAACGGATTTAATGCTAATTTTATGTTTTGCCAAAATCCCGCTGATTTTTGCCAGAACTCCGGGCTTATCCAGAACCCAAAGCCTAAGATAGTAAGGCATTTTTAACTGGTCAATGGGCTTGAATTTCAACCCCCGCGGGTTCTCCTTTACATAACCGCTGGGCTTTTGCTCTGGCTGGGTTTTGTTTTCAATAATTCTTCTTGCCAGCTCCATAACATCGCTTATTACCGCACTTGCGGTTGGGTTCATTCCCGCTCCTTTTCCATAGAACATTGTTGAGCCGACAAAATTCCCACGAACATAGATAGCATTGTAAACTCCTTCCACTTTAGCAAGAAGCGAATCTTCGGGAATAAGAGTGGGATGCACACGGGCATCAATATATCCGTTTTCTTCACGGGCAATGGCAAGAAGGCGAATACGAAATCCAAGCTCACGGGCAGTATGGAAATCCAGTTTGCTCAAGCCAATGATTCCTTCTCGGTAGATTTTTTTCCAATCAAGGCTCAATCCAAAGCCGAGCTTGACGAGAATGACCAATTTGTGAAGCGCATCTATTCCCTCAACATCAGCGCGCGGGTCTGCCTCTGCGTAGCCTTTTTTCTGCGCCTCTTTTAACACTTCTTCATACTCACCTTTTCCCTGCTCCATATTGGTGAGAATGTAGTTGCAGGTGCCGTTGACAATTCCGTAGATTTCACGAATCTGATTGGCGCAAAGCCCGTGCCGTAGCGCCCGAAGAATGGGTATTCCACCGCCCACGCTCGCTTCAAAAAGTATCTCTGAACCGCTCTTCTCAGCAGTTTTAAAAATCTCCTCACCATATTTTGCCAGAACAGCTTTGTTGGCAGTAACCACAGCTTTTCCTGCACGGAGCGAGTCAATAATCATCTCTTTAATTCCCGGAAAATCTCCCACCAGCTCTATAATGATATCCACCTCGGGGTTGTTGATTAGCTTGTAGCTGTCGTCAAGTCGGAGGGATTTTTCCAGCTTAACCTTCCTTTTTCTTTTCCAGTCCTTGTCCGCCACGCCCACCAGCCGAAGCTTTGCTCCCAGGCGTGCGGTGATTTCTTTTTCGTTTTCTCTAAGAAGCTTGACCACTCCCTGACCAATAGTCCCAAACCCAATCAGACCAATTTTTACTTCTTTCATTGTTAGTCCTTTTTCACTTTTTATGTTTTAGATAGTTAAAAAGGTCTATTTTTTCATCATTTCGATTAGAAGCCTGTTTTCCAAACCTTCCTGTAAATTCTCCTTTTTCTTTTCTTTCTTTAAAAGTTTTTTCAACAATGTGTTTTGCTATTTCTTCCTGGGCATATTGCCATTCATTTTTATAGTTCTTTAGCCTCTTTTCTGCATATTCAATATATTCTTTAGAAATTTCAATGCCGATAAAATTATGTCCTAATAATTTAGCAGCCACTAAGGTTGTGCCACTGCCACAATATGGGTCAATTATTATTCCCTTTTGTTCATCCATTATTGAATAAATTGCTCTAATTGGTAATGCTAAAGGGAAAGGAGCAGGATGAGGATTTTTTTGTTCAGGAGGAAATCTCCAAATAGAAGTCAATTTTGCATGTTTGGGTTTGAGTTCTTTTCCAATTAAATTTTTTCCTTTTGGCTTATATAGCCAATAGATTCTTTCCTCTACCTGCCAGAATCTCCACCCTCTTATATTGGCAGCAATCATTCGGTCCCAGATGATTTCTTGCCGAATAATCCATTTTGTTTTTCTCAGCCAATCCATAGGGTGGAGCATTATACCTCTTTCCCATCTGAGCTTGTGATTATAAAAAAAGGACCCACCGGGTTTGATTACTCTGAATAATTCATTTAAAACTTCTATCTGAATAGTTTGATATAGTTTTTCAGGTAGCTTATCAGAGGCGCCTGAATATTTTACCGCATCCACTAACCAGCCTTTTTTGTTCTCTCCTTTATTATACGGGGGAGAAGTCACTCCCATATCTATAGAGTTATCTGGTATTTGTTTAAGGATTTCAAGAGCATCTCCATGAATTATTCGGTTTAAATAGGCTTCTATTTTCATTTGGCGTTTTGTTCCAACCACTTATAAAACTTGGTGTTGATAAAATTTTTATATTTCTTTAATTCTTTTTTGGGCAAGATATATATGGCTTTTAAGTCTGGACAGTTAATATAATGTCTATAGTCAAAACTTGCACTCCTCAGAAATTGTCCCACAGTAGTTGTGCTTCCTTTTAATTTATTTTGCCAATGTTCAAGTTGTGTTTTTAGGTGGTTAACAAAATCTTCACATTTAAAAGGAAATTCCAAAATATAAATTAATTTACCATCCACAAATCCGCTAACTAACATATTAAGTCCTTCTTCTTCAAGGTCTTTTTCAAGTCTTTTGAAAGTATAATCCGAAAAATTACCTCCACCGTTTAGCTTCTCACTACCTTTAAATTCTCTTGTAATAATATTCCTAGGTTTAGCTTCACATTTTGATATAAAGGCATCTTGTTTAAAACCATTATACCCGATTTTGCCTTCTCTATGTTCGTAACCAGCTAAAGTTACAGTAATAAATTCTCTAATGGTTGAAGAATTTTTATCGTTGATATACATCGTTAATAAGTCAACCAAGATGCTAATCAAAGTATCTTTAGACTTTCCTATTAAATAATTGCTTAATTCTGAATGTGTTTTAGTAGTATAAATTTCTATAACTTTTGCTAGCTCTTGGTTCATAAAACCTTTTACCCTCCTTGCTATTATTTGCCTTTAAAAAGCGCTTTTTTAATTCCACGAAGCGCTTGGCGGATGCGGTGCTCATTTTCTACCAAAGCAAATCTGACATATCCTTCTCCAAACTCACCAAACCCTATCCCCGGGCTCACCGCCACTTTAGCCACTTTGAGCAAGAATTTAGAAAATTCCAAAGAGCCCATTTCTGAATAAGGCTCTGGGATTTTTGCCCAGACAAACATAGTTGCTTTGGGCTTTTTGACCCTCCAGCCCATACGGTTGAGACCATCAACCAAAACATCTCTTCGCTTTCTGTAAACATCTGCTATTTTCACCACCTCTTCTTCGCATTTGTTTAGAGCAATTACCGATGCAATCTGAATGGGCTGGAAGATTCCATAATCAAGATAGCTTTTTATGCGGGCAAGGGCGTGAATTAAATCTTTATTACCCACACAAAATCCCACTCTCCAGCCGGGCATAGAAAAGCTTTTGCTTAAGCTGTAAAATTCCACTCCGATTTCCTTTGCCCGTGGAACTTCAAGAAAGCTGGGCGCTCTGTATCCGTCAAAGGTGATATCTGCATAGGCGAGGTCGTGAATAATCCAGATTTTGTGCTCAATGGCAAAATCCACCAGCTTTTGGAAGAAATCCAGCTCAACCACAGCTGTTGTGGGATTGTGCGGAAAATTGAGAATAAGCATCTTTGGCTTAGGCCAGGTGAGCTTGATGGCTTTTAAAAGCTCTTCAAAAAAGTCCTCTTCTCCTGTAAAAGGCACACTGCGAAGGTCACCACCTGCAATCACCACTGAATATGAGTGAATAGGATAGGTGGGATTGGGAACAAATACCACATCTCCGGGCTCTATGGTTGCGAGGACAAGATGGGCAAGTCCTTCTTTAGCGCCGATAGTAACAATGGCTTCTGTTTCCGGGTCAAGCTCAACCTCGTATCTTCTCCGATACCAGTCGCAGATGGCTTTTCTCAATCCTTTAATTCCCCGTGAGGCGCTGTAGCGATGGTTTTTGGGATTTTCCACTGCTTCTTTTAATTTCTCCACAATGGGCTTGGGAGTGGGAAGGTCTGGATTTCCCATTCCTAGGTCAATAATGTCTTCTCCTCTTCGCCGAGCTTCCAGCATAAGCTCAACTACCTGACCGAAAACATAAGGCGGAAGTCGTGAGATTCTACCTAATTCTTCGCTCATCTCGGCTCTCCTTCAGGCGGGCAAAAACTTCACCCGCAAGATAACTGCTTCTGACAAGCGGTCCTGCAAAAACAACCAGCCCGAACCCAGCTCCCACCTCTTCAAATTCTTTGTATTCCTCGGGCTGATAGTATTTAGCTACAGGAAGATGTTTTCTGCTCGGAGCAAGATACTGCCCGATTGTAAGCACCTTACACCCTGCTTCTTTTAAATCCTGCATAAGGCTGATTATTTCTTCTTTTGTCTCTCCCAGCCCAACCATAATACCGCTCTTGGTAATGATATGAGGGAAGTTTTTATGAGCAAACTTTAAAAGGTTAAGTGAGCGGGCATAATCTGCCTTTGGTCTTACAAGTTTATAAAGTCTTGGCACGGTTTCAAGATTGTGGTTGAACACCTCAGGCTGTGCTGAAAGCACCTTTTCCAGCGCTTCCAAATTTCCCTGAAAATCTGGCGTGAGCACCTCAACTGTTGCTTTGGGAATGGTCTTTCTAATCTGAAAAATGGTTTGGGCAAAATGCTCGGCTCCGGCGTCAGCAAGGTCATCTCTTGTTGGAGAGGTAATGACAATGTGCTTTAACGCAAGCTGTTTTGCCATTTTAGCGACATTGGCAGGCTCGTTTTCATCAGGCGGGAGCGGACTTCCCTTTTGCACAGCACAGAACCTACAATTTCTCGTGCAGATTTTTCCCAAAATCATAAAGGTGGCGGTTTTTTTGGAAAAACATTCTCCCAGATTAGGACAGTGAGCTTCCTCACAAACCGTGTGCAGGTGAAGGCGTCGCAGACCCAGTCTTATCTTTCGCACCTCATCGTCCCTGCGGGTGCGGGTGCGAAAAAAATCAGGCTTGCGCTTATATGAACTTGTCTTCATATTGAAATTGATTTTAACACAATCATCTTAGCTTTTAAATCTTACCACTGGCTGGCTTAGAAAGGAATTATTCTTTAAGGTATAATTTTAAAATCTGCCTGATTTTTTATTTTCATTGCTACATTTTGTCAGCAGTTAGCTCCTTTAACAAAAGGATAAGCTTTAAACTGGCACGATTAGCACTTCATCGGTATAATGGAAAAAAACTCAATGAGAGGGAATGATGAAGAAAATTTTTTTAATGCTTGGGCTGGGGCTTTTATTTTCCTTGCGCACATTTGGGCAGGAGCCTAATCTGGATATGTTTTATGGAAAAAAGGATTTTAAAGGCGGGGGCATAGGATATGAGTATTTTCTGAACACTCAGGGAGCGAGCCAATCGCTTGAGCTTTTTTACCTCACCAAATCCAAAAAATCCTCTCAGGCAAAAAAATTTCCTTATTACTACGGCATCTCCCTAGACTTTGGAACCGGTGCTGGTAAAGATTATACCTTTAATGGTGATAAAGGTGATTTTTCTATGTGGTGGATTTTCCTATGGGTTGAAGGAAGGATTTTTACGCAGGACGAAAAGCGGGTTCGAGGCTATGTGGATTTTGGCGGTGGGCTGGGAATAGGAGAGATGGAGGCTGAGGGAGAGGATTTTGACTTGGGCTGGTCTCAGCTTGATTTGGTAAGGCTTCGGGTGGGTGTAGGCGTGCAGGTTATGCTTAGCTCGGTCTGGGCAATTGACTTTGGCGCTGGTGTCATTGGCTCGCTGGGAATGACCAAAGGGTTTTTAGACCAAGCTGACCTTGAGCTGGCAGGAGCACGAGCAATGGTATCTATTTGTCGCTGGTCAGAAAAATAGCCCAGGAGGGAAAAGATGGCTGAAAAGCAGTATCTGATAGATGCCTGGGAGCTGGGAGAGAGCTGGAGGCTTTTTCGGATTATTGCTGAGTTTGTGGAAGGAATTGAGGAGCTTCACAAAATTTATCCTGCGGTGAGCATTTTCGGCTCCGCCCGCGTCAGCCCTGATGACCCGATTTACAAAAAAGCAGAGCTAATCGGAAGAAAATGTGCAGAAGCAGGATACGCTGTAATCACTGGCGGTGGTGGAGGCGTGATGGAAGCTGCGAACAAGGGCGCTTCAGAGGCAGGCGGGATTTCCATTGGTATGAACATAGAGCTTCCGCTCGAGCAAAAGCCCAATCCTTATGCAAATGTCCGATTAAGTTTTCGCTACTTTTTTGTGCGCAAGGTTATGTTCATAAAATATGCGCAGGCTTATATTATTCTTCCGGGCGGATTTGGCACCCTGGACGAGCTGAGCGAAGCCATCACCTTGATTCAAACCAAAAAAATCAAGCCCTTTCCTGTTTTTCTGGTGGAATCAAGCTACTGGAAGCCTCTTTTGGACTGGTTTGAAAACACCCTTTTAAAAACAGGCAAAATCTCTCCAGAAGATATGAAAATATTTACAGTAATTGACGAGCCTGACGAGCTGATAGAAGAGCTTACCAGACGAGTGGTTTTATAAAAATGGCTTCTCAAATCCTAGATAAGTTTTTTTACCCAAACTCAGTCGCTCTTATTGGGGCAACACGCACTCCTGGATTTGGCTGGGGCATTCCCAGATTATGGAAAAAATATGGCTGGCTGGAGCGGGCATATCTTGTCAATCCCAAGGGCGGAGAGATTTTGGGCAAAAAGGTTTATACTGCAATCTCTCAGCTTCCTTGGGGAATAGACCTTGCCATTGTTATGGTTCCTGCGTCCCGAGTAAAAGAGGTGCTTTTGGAGCTGGCAAAAAAGGGCATCAAGGCAGTGATTATTGAAAGCGCAGGATTTGCAGAAATCGGCGAGCGTCAAAGGCAGGCGGAGCTTTTACAAATCGCTCAAGAATACCGAATGCGCCTGCTCGGTCCTAACTGCGTGGGAGTGGTGAACTCTGAGAACAAATTTGCCAGCATAGAGGTTATTGACAAGGCTCTTGAGCTGGGAAATGTCGGCGTGATTGCTCAGAGCGGAGTTTTCGGAAATATCCTTTTAGACCACCTGCCTGAGCAGGGAATAAAAATCCGAAAGGTTGCCACTCTTGGAAACAAAATAGACCTAGATGAGGCGGATTTTCTTGAATATTTTGCCACAGATTTTGGAATTAAGGTGATTATGATGTATCAGGAGGGGGTGAATGAAGGAAGGAGGTTTTTAAAGGCGCTCAGACAGGCAAGCAGAGAAAAGCCAGTGGTGATTTTAAAATCAGGAAGAACCCCTCTGGGCAAATCCGCAACGCTCTCGCATACTGCCAGCCTTTCAGGAGAAGACCAGATATATGATGGCGCCTACAAACAGGCAGGAGCCATAAGAGCTGATACGCTGGGAGAATTGATAGCTTTGGTCAAGGCTTTTTCCACTCAGCCAAAGATGAAAGGCAGGCGGGTGGGAATTATCACCACTTCCGGTTCTCTCGGCGCAATGTGTGCTGATGCGATTTACCAACTGGGGCTGGAGCTAGCCAGTTGGAGCAAAATCACCATAGAAAAGCTGAAAAAAGTGGCACCCAACTGGATTAATATAAAAAATCCCCTAGATGTGGGACCGAGCGGGATTTTTTCGCAGGCATTGGAAGCTATATTTCAGGACAAGGGCGCAGATGGCTATATCCTTATCCCGGTTGTTCCTTATGGAGCTGTTGAGCCGTGGAAGGAGCTGGGAATGAAAGCAGAGCAGTTCTTTGGCAACTGGAACGAACTGAGAGAGCTCTGCCCAGATAAACCTGTTATAGCGGTTCTCGTTGGATATTCAGAGTGGCTGAAAGAAATGCAGGAGCTGGCAGGGAATAAAATCACCTGCATTGAGTCTGTTGAGCAGGCAGTAAAATGCCTCTGGGCTCTTTACAAATTCAAAGAGTATCCAGAAAAATAAAAAAGTTGGAGCAATTATTTGCTCCAACCTCAAAACACACCTCTCCCTCTGCCCTCTCTAGGGGGCTAGCTGGCTTTGCGGGATTGCCTGCCTTTATTTTGTGAAGCCATAATAGTCGTGGTCAAAGCTTACTTCAACTGCGTTCATAGCAATGTTGGCGTTGATTTCCCGACAGCTCGGGCAGATGCGGTTGAAGTTGCCCTCGCTCAAAAACTCTCTCCCACAGCGCAGGCACTGCCGCTTGACCCTGCGCTTGCGCCTCCGCCTTTTCACTGTCTTCGCCATCGCTCAGCAATACCTCCTTAAATTAAGTTTTTAGTTATAAAAAATCACCACCTTTTGCCCTGCATCTCTCTCGCATTGCCCCGCCCCTCATCGGGCAGTGCCAGAAAGATGCTCGGGCTCGGTGGCTCCGATTTTATTAGATTTAGCTATTTTAAAAAAGTTCCCAAAAATTCCAGAATATTAAAGACCTATTATTATGCAATCTTCGCTATAAGATAATGCATTATTTTTGCCAAAATGTCAAGGGTTTCCAGCAAAATTTTTAAAATTTTTTATAACACCTTGATTTTATTACAAAAAAATTTTAATGAAAATTTAATGTTGAGAAGGAAAATGCCTGATTTTTTAATTTTTCTCTGACAGGATTTGCTAAAGATTGTCCAAAAACAGAAAATTATGTTGAATTTTTGAAACGAGACCATTTATAAATTGCAATAATCGCCTCCATAATCAGCCAGATAACCATTAAAAGAATAATAATTCCCAGCACAAAAAGAACCGTATCTTTATGCAAATAAAATCCCCGAATTTGAAGGAGCATTGCCCAGCCGGTAAAAACAAACACAAGAATCATCGGAATAGCAGTGGGAAGGATATATTTTTTGTGGAATAAAAGGTAAAGGGTTGCGGAAAGGAGACCGAGCCCGGCAAGCATCTGGTTGGTTGTGCCGAACAGCTTCCATAAAACACTTCCCACGGTCTCGCCCTTTACCTTAAGAAGAGCAAAAAATCCAATGGCAGAAACAGCCAAAAGGCTGGCAACGAACCGATTTCCAAGAAATTCAGATACGAATTTACTTCCAAAGCTTTTTCCCAGCTCCTCAATGTTGTAGCGGAGAAGGCGTGTGCCTGTATCAAGAGTGGTCATTGCAAAACTGACCACCACCAGAGCAATCAACGCCCTTCCCAGCTTTTCCGGTATTCCTAGATGAGAGAAAATAATCGCGCTTCCCTGAATAAAATGAGGCAGGGCAAGCTTGCTGGCATTTGCCCAGCTAGAATATTCTTTCAGCCAGTTAAACTTAAAGGCTAAAGCAGAGGTGCAGGCTAAAATTACCCCCACGCTCAGTGTGCTTTCTGTAAGCATTCCGCCATAGCTGATGAATTTAGCATCTCGCTCACTTTCTATCTGCCGGGCAGTAGTTCCAGAACTGACCAGATTGTGAAACCCACTGATAGCACCACAGGCAACCACAATAAAAATAAAAGGAATTAACTTGGGCGCTCCTTCAACATTCAAATTAAGTGCCGGTGCCTTGACCTCCGGATGAAAGACTATTAAACCAGTATAAAGAAGAATCAGCCCGATAAAAAGAAGGTAAGAATTAATGTAATCTCTGGGCTGAAGAAGTAGCCACACCGGAAGCACAGAAGCAAAATATGTATAGACCAAAAGGATATAAACCCAATTGTTAAAAGAAATTCCACTGATTGGATGTTTATAGCCGAGCCAAAGTGATACGAACATAAAAATCAAGCCGATAATGGTGGCTGGAGCGAGCCCGATTTTTTTCGTGCGGTTGACCAGCAAGCCAATCACAATAGCAATGCCAATCAGGCTTATTACAGGTATAACCGCATCTGGCTGACCGCCCTTTTCAATAGGAGTGGCAAATAAATGACCTACCCAATGAGCAAAAACCCCCATTGCCAGAGAAACCACAAAAAAGATAATCAGTAAAAATAAAACCCGAGCACGCCGGCTGAGTATTTTCTCTGTAAGACCGCCTATGCTCTCCGCCTTATGCCTCAAAGAGAGAAAATTAGTGGCAAAATCGTGAACCGCTCCAAAGAAAATCCCACCCAAAACCACCCAGAGCAGGGCAGGTAGCCATCCCCAAACAACTGCTATTGCAGGTCCAACTATGGGACCCAAACCAGCAATGGAAGCAAAATGATGACCAAAAAGAATTTCTTTACGGGTAGGAACAAAATCTATTCCATCTTTAAGCTCCTGCGCCGGAGTTGTGCGAGATGGGTCTATACCAAAAACCTTTTTCTCAAGCCAGCCTCCATAGAAACGATAAGCTAATATGAAAATAAAAATACTTAAAAAGGCGATGAATAAAGAATTCATTTTTTTTCTCCCCCAGATTTTTTAATTGAATTTTTACGGGAAGAAAAGCCGATACAGCGCTCCAATGATGAACAGCCCGAGAAGGATATAAACTAACCAGACCATCCAGCGAACAGGTTGCTCTGCCCCACAGGCAGGGCAGATGCGCTCACCCTCTTTCAGCTCTGCTCCGCACTCAACACATTTTTGCTCTTTCATTTCCTACGAAATACCTCTTCGGGAAGTTCCTGCTTAACCGCCATTCCAAGCCATTCTTTCTTTTTAAGCTCTATTTCTCTTTTATTCCTTTCCAGCTCCTTGATAAAAATCTCAACCAAATGCGGGTCAAATTGCGTTCCAGCACATCTTCTCAGCTCCCGTATGGCTTCTTCCTGCGAGAGCGCCTTTCTATAAGGGCGGTCAGAGGTCATAGCATCATAAGCATCAGCTATGGCGAGAATTCGGGCGCCAAGAGGAATTTGTTCTGCTTTTATCCCCGTGGGATAGCCGGAACCATCATACCACTCGTGATGATGATAAACGAGCGGAACTATATCACGAAGGAAGTGAATTTGCTCAAGAATTTGCTTTCCCATTGTGGTATGGTCTTTAAACATCTCATGCTCCTGCTTGGTAATTTTTCCGGGCTTGTTAAGAGCTTCCAGCCGTATGCCTATCTTGCCTATATCGT
>CAZQJX010000030.1:0-22762 GCA_964592965.1 uncultured bacterium | reverse complement strand
TCCGATATAAACAAAATAGCAACCTGACTTCTTCATCAGCTCCAAAAGCTCCTCGTCTTTGGCAATATCTGCTCTTACTTGAGCGGTCCAGTGGGGAGTGATTTTGTTTTCAATCATTAGTTTTAGAAGGTGCTTGGTATGTTCGGGATTGGCAACAAAATTATCATCATAAAAAAACACGACATCGCTTTTTTTGAGGTTGAGCTTAACTAGGTCTTCTAATATCCGCTCTGCACTGCGGAACCTATACTTTCTTCCAAAAAGCTCTGTAACTGCACAAAAACTGCAATTATAGGGACAGCCACGAGAGGTCATTACAGGCTTGACCGAGCCGAGCTTTCCATTAAGCAAAGAAAAATCTGGAAAGGGAAGCTGGTCCAACTCCGGGCAGGTAGAGGCATCAGAGGGATTATGAAAGATATGGTCTGCTACTTTGAAGCTAAGTCCTGAGATTTTCTCCAGACCTGCTTTTTTCTCAATAGCTTTAACTAGGGCTATAATAGTATTTTCTGCCTCTCCCCGAAGCACAAAATGTCCGTGCTCAAGTGCTTCCTCAGGCAAAAAACTTGGGTGAGGACCGCCAAAGATGATAGTTTTTCCTGCTTTTTTCAGCTCGTCAGCAAGGGTATAAGCGCGAGGGGCTGTGCTGGTGATGGTGGAAATGCCTATTAAATCCGCATCAAGAAGTTTTTTATAATCCAGCTTCTCCACCACCTCTGCCATAATTTCAACATCATATCCTTCTTGCTTTAAGATTGTTCCCAGAATAATAGTTCCCAGACGAGGAAGACGGTAGCGGGAAAAAATGTGAAAATCTGGTGGCTTGGGCTCAATAAAAACTATTCGCATTGCTTTCTCCTTATAAAGCTTTTCATTTATGTTAGCACAAGCAAAAAATATTGCTATATTTAATTTTTCTTCTACCTCTTGCCTGCATTAGGCAGGAACAATCCATTTTGAAGATAGGTCTTTTGGAAGAGGCGGAACATAACCAGAAGGTGGCTGGGAGCAGGGAAGGAGTATTTGTCCTTCGCTTGCATCTCCGAGCCAATGGCAGGGATATTCACGGGTGATATAAAATCTTGCCAAAAGACTTGCCATAATCGCATCTAGCAAATGCGAGCTGAAAGACGAGGAAAGCTTGGGAATAAACCTTTTTAAAACCTTTATTCTCTGCTCCAGACCTTTTTTCGTTGACTTTTTGAGTAATTTTTCTGGTGCCAAAATCCAGCGGAAGGCAAAGGTAGGAAAGACCTCAATCAGATTTCCTTGAGAGGCAGAGCTTGCCAGCTTAAAGCCTAGGTTTTGAAAAAACTCATAAAGCTCAAACCCTTTTTGCATCCATTTTGGGCAATCTTTCTTTCTTGCCCTTGTCCAGTAATATCCACCGATTTGAATTAGATACTCGCATACACGCAGGTCGCGCCATTTATCTTCAGGAAGTTTGAGTTTTTCGCGGAGCAAGCGGTTTTTCATCAGCCCGATATTTGGTGCGCTCGGTGCATCAATGGCAACCGCTAAAATCTTCTCCTTTGAAAAAATGCTCTCAAACCAGCTCCAGCTAATTATCTGCGAGAAAACTTCTACCCTGCCCTTTTTATCAACGAGGGCAATTTCAAGATGATAAAGATGTAGGTCAATCCCCAAAAAAGCGCCGTCTTTTTCTCTTGCTTTCAACCTGCTTTATCGTATAATCGCAAAGAAAGCAAAATGTCAAAACCAGACCTAGAAAGAAAATTCCTTGAACCACAAATTAAGAAAATACTCACTTCCCATTGGGAATGGGTAAAAGAAAATCTTTCCCAAACTCCAGCCAAATCCCTGCTTGCCCGCACCACTGATGTTTACGACCAAATTATCAATATGAGCTTTTCTGCTCTCAGCGCAGATATGGGAAGAGAGCTGTGTTTGGTTGGTCTGGGCAGTTATGGCAGAAAAGAGGTGTGCCCGCGCTCAGACCTAGATATTTTAATTCTCCATTCAGGTGCGAGCAGGCGCAAGTTAGAAGAATTTTCCTCAAGACTGCTCGCCTTGCTCTGGGACCAAAAAATTCAAATCGGACATACCACCCAATCAATTGAGCAAAGCATCAGGCTTGCTCAAAAAGAACATACCTTTCTTACTGCCCTGCTTGATGCCCGCTGGATAGCAGGAAATGCCAAGCTCTTTCAAAACCTAAAACAAAAACTAAAACCACTTCTTTTACAATGGAAGAAGAAATATTTTGAACAAAAGCTAAAAGAAGTGGAAATTCGGGCAAAAAAATTTGGAGAGGTGGTCTGGCAAAATGAGCCTCATCTTATGGAAGGAGTGGGATTTCTGCGTGATTGGCATTTTTCCCACTGGCTGGCTCGTGTATGTTTAGAGGAAGAGGCGATAAAAGCTCTTGAAAAAAATCAGCTCATCTCAAGAAAAGAAAAGGCTATGCTTGCGAGGGCGCTCGGCTGGATTTTTAAAACCAGAATCGCTCTTCATCTTCTCACCCGAGAAAAAACCGACCTGTTAAGACTTGAACTTCAAAGCGATGTGGCAAAATTAATGGGCATCAAGCCCACCAGAACATATTCTGATGTTCGTGACTGTCTTTTCCGTAAAATCCTTGCAGGTGCAGAGCAGATTCAGGAAGTTTTGCAAAAGATAATTTATCTTATTGAGAAGAAATTTTATCCCGGGAAGCCAGAACAACTTTTTACAGATTTTTTTATCCACAATCAAAAACTGGAATTTGTAAATAAAAACATAAAACTGGAAAACCTTTATTCAGCACTGGACTTCTGTGCGCAGAGAAAAATAACCATCTCTCCGTTGTTAAAAGAAAAAATATCCCTTTTAGATAAAAAGGCTAAAGAATCTTTGGGAAAGCATCTTATTGATTTGCTAAAACAAGGCAGAAAAGCCTCTTTTATTTTCTTCCAACTAAAACCATTGGGCATTTTAAAGGGCTTTTGCCAAGAGCTTGAACAGTCATTTTATCTTGGGCAAAGAGATGGGTATCACAAATACACGGTTGGCTGGCACTCAATAAGGTGTCTTGAGATGTTGGAAAATGAGGAACATAATCCTAAGTTTGCCCTAGAGCCTGATATAAACTGGAAGGCGCTTAAACTGGCGGGACTGATTCACGATTTGGGTAAAATTAAAAAAGCAGACCATACCAAAGAAGGCGCCAAACTAGCACGCAGGCTGGCAAAAAGATTCTCTTTAGAAAAATCCGAAGCGGACTTGGTTGAATTTTTAGTCCGGGAACATCTGCTTTTAAATCAATACGCACAGCGTAGAGATTTTTATCAACCAACTGCTATCAATTTTTTAACCAAAAAGCTGAAAAATCCTTCCCAGTTAAAAATGCTTTATTTGTTAACAGTTGCTGATATTAAAGCAGTAAGCCAAACCAGCTGGACAGCTTGGAAAGAGGAGCTTTTAAAAAAGCTTTACCGACTACTTGAGCTAAACCTTGAGAAAAAGGAAGCGCTGTCTGAGCAGATTGAGAAAAAGATTTCTCAGCTAACCCAAATGCTTAAAAATTCTCCTGAAAAGCTGAGTAAGATTGAAGAAATAGAAAAACTGCCAACAAGATACCTGCTCGGCACCCCAGCAGAAAAAATCTTAAAACACTTGCAATTAATGGAAAAAAGAAAGCCCGCTCAAGCACTGGTTATTCCTGAATTAATAGAACTTCCCCGCTTTGAAATAACCATCATTTGCGATGACCGACCCGGGCTTTTTGCTCAGCTAGCTGGAGCACTAAGTGCTTTAAACTTCAATATCCTTTCTGCAGAGATTAACACTTTTAAAGAAGGCACAGCTTTAGATATCTTTACTGTTGAAGACCTTATCCTTGCCCGCAGTAAGATATGGCAAAGAGAGCTTGAAGATAGATTAAAAATCTTAAAAGAAACCCTTAAAGAAGTTATTGAGGGCAGAAGCCTAGCTGAAAATCTCCTTGCCAAGAAAAAACCTGTATTTAAACCCAAATCTCGGCAGATAATCCATCCCAAAATAGAATTTGACAAAGAATGCTCAGAAGAATATGCGGTTATTGAGATTCAGGCACCAGACCAGCCAGGTCTGCTTTTTCACATAACTAAAACCATATATAAGCAGGGACTTGATATCCACTTTGCTAAAATCAGCACCAGAGCAGAAAAAGTATTTGATATATTTTACCTTCAAGACCCCTCCTCGCAAAAGCGTCCCTCAGCGGAAAAAATCTTCAAGCTAATCAAATCCTTGCAGGCAGAGCTGGAAAGACTATCAACTGGCTCATATTGACAATCTCTTAATAAAAAATTAATATTATAAAGTCAGAAAAATGTTTAAAAACCTGAATTTTAGCAATGAATTTTCGCCTTAACTATAAAAAGGAGCGGGTTTTAAAACTTTTAATTGAAGAATACATAAAGTCAGCGAGGCCCGTTGGCTCAAAATATCTTGCCCGCTTGAAAAATCTGGGCTTGAGCCCAGCTTCGGTGCGAAATTATTTTGCTGAATTTGAAGAGCTGGGATTAGTCTTCCAACCGCATCCTTCAGCAGGTAGAGTGCCAACTGACCTCGGCTTCAGATACTATGTTAATTATTTAATCAAACCCCATCTTCTTGAAGAAAAATGGGAACCAGCTGTAAAAAGCCTTTTTTCTCAATTAGATACCAGCCCGGAAACTTTTATGCAACAAATACCAAAAGTTTTAAGCCAGCTTTCTCATCAAATTGGTATTCTTTTGCGACCTTGGTTTGAGCAGGTGCCTCTTAATGATATTTACCTGTTGAAACTGGATTTCAGGCGAATACTTATTATCTTTATATTTGAAGACCAAACAGTTGAGCACAAGATTCTAAAAAACAAATATAAGCTAAAACCTTCTGACTTGCATCGGCTTAATAATTATTTAAGTCGGATTGCTCGTGGAAAAACTCTTTTAGAACTTAAAGCTTTGCTTTTAGATGAGCTTAAGTCTAGTTCGCATCAGAATCTAGAGGTGCTCAAGTTATGGAAATTAAGCGAGGATATAGCGCCTGAGGGAGCTGGTCTTTGCATAGCTGGTGGTAGCAATCTTGCCAGCTATCCTGAGTTTGCGGGTGATAAATTAAAAGAGGTGCTCAGAGTCCTTGAAGACCGAAAAATTCTAATCCAGCTCCTTGACGAAAGTTTAAAATGCTCAGGAGTAAGAGTGGTGATTGGAAAAGAACATCCTTTTCCCCAAATGCATAGCCTAGCTATGATTACTGTCAATTATTTTAATAAAGAATGCAAACCCATCGGAAGCGTGGGGGTTATTGGTCCGAAAAGAATGGATTATGAAAATATCATTTCTCTGGTTAATTACATTGCTCAAACCATAAGCGAAAAATTAAGAGGAGCGCAATGAACGAGGAAGATAAAAATAAAAAGCTAGAAGAAAAAAGCAAAAAGCCTGCTGAGCCAAAAGCAGAGGAACAAAAAGAGGAGCGGGCAAAAGAAGAGACTTGCGCTGAGGTAGAGGAAAAAGCAAGCCCAAAAGAGGAAAAACCTGCCCAAGAACTCGGGCAAGAGGAGCAAAAGGAAAAAGCTGAAGAAGAGCAGGAGCCAAGCATAGAGCCCAGCCCCGAGCTCAAGCAGGCGCTTGATGAGGCTGTCAAAAGCTTTGAAGCCCGCGAAAAGAAAAAAGAAAAAGAGAAAAAGCCCAAAGAACCGAGCGAGGAGGTTCTTAAACTTCGCTTAGAAATAATTGACCTCAGGCATAAAATAAGGGAGCTGGAAGCAGAGCTTGAGCAGAAGGTAAAAGAAATTCGGCAGAACTATGAGCAGGCTATACTTATCAAAAAGCAATTTGATGATTACAAAGCCCGAGTAATGAAGGAACGGGCTGATTGGTTTAACTATGGACACGAACCGCTCATCAAAGAGCTACTTGTGGTTATTGACAATCTTGAGCGTGCCATTGCTCATTCCAAGCGACCTGAGGATTTTGAATCTTTGAAAAAGGGCGTGGAACTTACCTATAAGCAATTTCTTCAGGTGCTGGAGAAATTTGGAGTAAAGCAAATCTCTGCCTTAGGAGAGCCTTTTGACCCAACATATCACGAGGCAATGAGCACCAAAGAAACCGATGAATATCCACCCGGAACCGTGATAGAAGAACATCTTAAAGGGTATATGCTCAAAGACAGACTGCTCAGACCGGCAATGGTCACAACCAGTGTTTTGCCCAAGGAAAAATCTGAACAAGAACCTAGTGAACAAAAGGCTCAACCACAGGTTGAAGAAAATCAAAAAACCCAAGAAAATGCTGGGCAGGAAGAAGAAAAGGACAAGGAGCCCGAGGCTGATGAAAAAAGCCAAGATACGGAGGAGCAATAATGCCCAAGGTAATCGGAATTGACCTCGGAACCACCAACAGCTGTGTGGCGGTTGTAGAAGGAGGAGACCCTATTGTCATTCCTAACCAAGAGGGCAGTCGCACAACTCCCTCTATGGTTGCTATAACTGAATCAGGGGAGCGTCTGGTCGGGCAAATTGCCAAGCGCCAAGCAATTACTAATCCTGAAAACACTATCTTCGCTATCAAACGCCTTATTGGAAGAAAGTATGATTCTGAAGAGGTCAAAAAAGCAATGGAAATCCTTCCCTATAAAATCATTTCTGCCAAAAATGGAGATGCCTGGGTTGAGGTGCGTGGCAAGCAGATGAGCCCGAGCGAGGTAAGTGCCATCATCCTTCGTAAAATGAAAGAAATCGCTGAGGAATATCTTGGCGAGGAAGTAAAAGAAGCAGTGATTACGGTTCCAGCATATTTCAATGACTCCCAGCGTCAGGCAACACGCGATGCAGGAAAAATCGCTGGATTGGAAGTGCTCCGCATCATCAACGAGCCCACAGCAGCTGCTCTTGCTTATGGCTTGGACAAAGAGGGCGGAGAAAAGATAGCTGTCTTTGACCTCGGCGGTGGAACCTTTGATATATCCATCCTTGAGCTGGGCGAAGGCGTGTTTGAAGTGCTCAGCACAAGTGGTGATACATATCTCGGCGGTGAAGACTTTGATAATCGCCTGATGAACTATCTGGTTGACCGCTTCCTTGAAGAAGAAGGCATTGACCTTTCCAAAGATAAAATGGCGCTTCAGCGTCTAAAAGAAGCTGCTGAGCGGGCTAAATGCGAGCTCAGCTCCTCGCTGGAAACTGACATCAACCTTCCCTTTATAACCGCTGACGAAAGGGGTCCAAAGCACCTTAACATCCACATTACCCGTGACCAGTTTGAGGCATTGGTTGAAGATTTAATTGAAAAGCTTGAGCCTCCTTGCCATCGGGCTATGGAAGATGCCGGGCTTAAGCCTGATGATATTGATAAAGTCATTCTTGTCGGTGGTATGACCCGTATGCCCCGTGTTCAGCAAAAGGTAAAGGAAATTTTCGGCAAAGAGCCTCATAAGGGAGTTAATCCTGATGAAGTCGTGGCAATCGGCGCTGCTATTCAGGCAGCGATAATCAAAGGAGAGGTCAAAGAGGTTCTTCTCCTTGATGTCACTCCGCTCAGTCTTGGCGTTGAGGTTAAGGGCGGGCTTATGCACAAAATTATTCCCAGAAACACAACCATTCCCTGTAAACGCTCAGAGATTTTCACCACCGCTGTTGACAATCAGCCAACTGTTACTATCCATGTCCTTCAGGGAGAGCGTGAGCTCGCAAAGGAAAACAAGAGCCTTGGAAGATTTGAGCTGGTGGGAATTCCACCTGCACCAAGAGGTGTGCCCCAGATTGAGGTCACCTTTGAAATTGATACTGACGGGATCGTCCATGTTTCTGCCCGAGACTTAGGAACAGGAAAAGAGCAATCCATTCGGATTCACGCAGCCAGCGGTCTTAGCGATGATGAAATAGAGCGTCTTATCAAAGAAGCAGAGGAGCACGCAGAAGAAGACCGAAAATTCAAAGAAATGGTGGAGATGAAGAACAACCTTGAAGGTCTTATTTATTCCACCCGCGTATCCCTTCAGGAATTTGGCGACCGGCTGGATGAAGAAGATAAATCCGCAATTGAGGAACGCTTGAAAAAAGCAGAGGAAGCTCTAAAAAGTGACGATTACGAGCAGGTCAAGCAAGCCAGCGAGGAGCTGAGTGAAGCAGCGCACAAGCTGGCAGAGGCACTTTATTCACAAGCCAGCAAAGAAATGGAGGGCGAGGAGAGCTGAAGCTGAGGGCGAACAAAAATGACACGCAAAGATTATTATGAAATCCTCGGTGTGCCCAGAGACGCCACTCAGGAGCAGATAAAAAAAGCCTACCGAGAACTCGCCCTCAAATACCATCCTGACCGAAACCCCGGAGATAAAGAAGCAGAAGAAAGATTTAAAGAGATTAATGAAGCTTATCAGGTGCTAAGCGACCCTGAAAAGCGAGCTCAATACGACCGCTACGGAGACCGCGCTCCTTTCCATTTTGATTTTGAAGACATAGGCTTTCCAACCATTGATGATATTTTTTCAGGTCTTTTTGAAGAATTCTTTGGAAGAAGAACAAGAAGGCGCGGTCCGCAGAGAAGGCGGGGAGCAGATATCCGCTACGACCTTCAAATCACCCTAGAAGAAGCAGCTTTTGGATGTGAAAAAGTCATCACCATAGAAAAGCATCAGCCCTGCTCCCGTTGCGGTGGGAGTGGACTTAAGCCCGGAACCCATCCAATGACTTGCCCTGACTGTCGGGGAACAGGAACCATACGCTACCAGCAGGGATTTTTCTCCATCAGCCGAACCTGCCCCAGATGCGCTGGAACAGGAAGGATTATCACCAATCCCTGTCCTTCCTGCCGTGGCTCTGGTTTGGAGCGAATCAAAAAGGAGCTTAAGGTAAAAATCCCGCCCGGGGTTGAGACCGGCTCGGTGCTTCGCCTGCGTGGTGAAGGCGAGCCAGGAGAGTTCGGCGGACCGCCCGGAGATGTAAATGTCATCATTTATGTTGAGGAGCATCCAATTTTCCAGCGTCAGGGAACCGAGCTTATCTGCGAGGTGCCAATCACCTTTACCACTGCTGCTCTGGGCGGTGAAATTGAGGTGCCAACATTGGAAGGAACCGCAAGGCTGAAAATCCCACCCGGAACCCAAACCGGAAAGGTCTTTCGCTTAAAAGGAAAAGGTATGCCCAATCTGGATGGATATAGAGGCGACCTTCACATTCAGGTATTTGTTGAGGTCCCTACTAAACTCTCCCACAAAGAAAAAGAATTAATCAAAAAACTTGCCCAGCTAGAAAGCCCAGACAGCCACCCCAGACAAAAAAATTTCTGGAAAAAAGTAAAACAAAGGCTGAAGTTTTAACTCTCGCTTAATATCTGCTATATAATTTGTTCTACCATTTTCCAGAAGGTTAATTTTGCCCTCCTAAAAATTTCCTCTAAAATAATTGCCTGTGAAAGCGAGGGGATGGTTAATCCTATGGCTTGTTTATCTTGCGATTTTAAGCATTTTTCTGGGATTTCAGGTCAATAACTTTTTTTATGCAGATGATTTTTTGCACATTGCATATTTTCGTTTTATCAGCTCGCCCCTAAAAACCCTTTGGCATTATTCACTGGGCAAAGCCTTCTGGAGACCGCTTACCATTTTATCTGATTTTTTAAGCTATAAACTTTTTAAACAAAACCCAGCAGGCTGGCATTTTTTTGACCTTGTCCTTTTAAGCATAGATGCCATTTTGCTCGCAATCCTTGCCAAAAGCATCTTTGAAAAAGCCACGCTGGGATTTGAAAATACAGGCTCTAAAAGGGCTTTGATTTTCTCCAGCGCACTTTGCGGAATGATTTTTCTTCTTCATCCTATCTCGCTTTTAACCGGTGCTTGGACTGCGTGCAGGGCAGATGTTTTAGGCGGTATTTTTGCCCTTATCAGCCTGATTATCACCATAAAAGGTGTTTTGAAGAAAAAGCTCTGGGCTTTTGTTTTTGCCGGTGTTTTTTCTATACTGGCTTATTTGTGTAAGGAAAGTTATTTTTTTCTTCCCCTTCTTGCTCCTTTTTTGGCGGTTTTTTCTGGGGAAAAGCTAAAGGAAAAGAGTTGGCTGGGTGTTTGGATATTTTTAAGCTATGCGATAGCTTTTTCATTTTATATTTTGCTCAGGTTTGTTTTATTTGGTGGAATTGGCGGATATGAGGAGCTTGAGCTTAGCCTGGGTTTTATTCTGCCAAGATTTATCTACCACTTCCCAAAAGTTCTGAAAAAGGCTTTTTATGACTACCTGTTCTGGCATACTGATTCAAAAGGCGCCTTCCAAAAAATGGTTTTTTGGTTTTTGGTTGCTTTTGGTATTTTGGCTCTGCCGAGAATTTTTCAGAAAAGAAGATTTTTTATCTTCTGCATTTTGTGGGTGATTTTTTCGCTTCTTCCTTTGTGGAACCTTTCGCATATGCTTTATTACGGCGAATCAAGGCTTTTGTTTTTTAGCTGGATGGGCGCTTCGCTTTTGCTTGCTGGTGCGATTTATCACCTGAAAAAGCCGGAGCTTAGGGTGCTGGGATTAATTCTTGTTCTTCCCTATCTTGCCCTTCTCTCCCGCACGAGCTGGAAGGAGCTTTTTGAGTTTCAAAAAAAAGCCAGCGAGCAAGAACTGGTAAGGGATATGATTCTCTCAAGGAAATCTGAACTTAAAGATGCAAAAAGAATTTATGTGCTGGGACTGGACTGGGATTATTACTATCTTGACCCAATGCTCAAGCTCGCAAAGCCAAAGCTGGGAGATAAAATTTTTATTCCTGTAAATATCTCAAGCTTTGGCTGGTTGAAAATTTCTGCGCTTAAAGAGTATGAGCAAAATCAAAAACCCTTTTTGCCAAAAATAAATGTTCTTTATGTGGGAGATGATTGGGCAAATGTTTCAATGAGCGCTCCCAAAGACCTTGTTATTGCCCGACTTAATGACAAACAGGCAAGATTTTTTGAATGGAAACAAAAGCGCCTTGTTGCTATTGATGCTGAGCTGTTTCAGCTGGCAAGCAGGCGCTCATACTATCAGCGAAAATACCAACGGAGAATAAAGCTCCTTCCCAGCTGGAGCTTTTTAAAAAGGAACTATCCGCTTCTGTGGGAGATGAGCCCATCGCTGGAGGTGATAGTGCCTGCGCATCTGGGAGAGCCTTATAAATTCATTGCCAAAACCAATGACCCCTATCTTACCTCTCCCAAGCTTTCCTTTCCTGCGCCCGGATGCGCCTGCATAAAGATAAAAATGAAGGTTCAAAAAAAGCCCTACCTTGCGCCACAGGAGCGACCCGCCTGCATCTTCTGGCTGGCAGATGAAGAGACAAACTGGAGCAATAAGCACAAAATATGCTTTGATGTTGTTGCTGATGGAAAGTTTCATATTTATTCTGTTCCTGTTGGCTCGGATATTTACTGGCTTCGTTCAGGAAGAATTAAAAAAATCCGCTTTGACCCCATCAGCTTTCCTGGCTGGTTTGAGCTTGAGTTTATTGAGCTTTTATCAAGCTGTGATTAGATTTTTTAACCCGGAAAAATCTATTTTAGTGATTTTATCTTAAATCATCTAAAAATTGGAAAAATCTCCTTGCCTTTTCTAAAAAGAGTAAGTAAAATCTATTTGATAAATTAAATAAAGGAGGCTTTAAAAATGTTTGACCCTACCAAAATTCCTGAGGAAATGGTCAAATTCCTTCGCACCAGCTGGGAAACCTACCTTAAAATCCTTGAGACCGTTCAATCCCAAACTGAAAAGGCGCTGGAGCTGATCCTTACTCAGAGCGATGCTCTTCGGGAAGAAGGAAAGCAATTAATTAAAAGCTGGCTGGATTTGATGAAGCAGAGCCAAGAGCAGTATAAAAAGATGATGGAAGAAAACCTCTCCAAGCTGGAAGAGATTATGAGCAAGGGCAAAGAATGAATAAAAACCCGCCCATAGACCCAAAATTTCTGGAATGGATTGGGCAGATGATGCTTATTTCTGCCCGCAATATGGAGCAGGCAGAAAAATTTATGCGATGGTTTCGGGAAGGGTATCCGGAAGGAGTTGAGTGGGAGAAATGGCTTGAGCCATATCTTCAGCTTCTTCCTAGAGGCGGTGAGAAAGGCACGCAGGAGCTTAGAGAGCTTTTTGAGGAATTCTTCAAAAGAATGGGGCTGGTTTCAAGAAAGGAATTTATGGATTTAGAAGCACGCTGTCAGGAGCTTAAAGAGGAGATTGAAGAGCTTAAAAACAAAATAGCTGAGGAGCGTAAAAAAGGTTTTGACTTAATAGGTGAGTGGGCAGAGCTTATCAAAAAGATGAGCGAAGCCAATGCCCAGCTCTTCACCCAATGGCAAAAATTTATTTTAGGAACAACCTCAAAGAAAAAAGAGGGAAAAAAATGAGTGAAGAGGTAAGGGAAAAAACCACAGGAGAAAAAAGCAAGGAGCAGGGAGCTTTAGGCTGGCAGGAGGAGCTTTTCAAAAGCTGGCAGGAGGCTTGGAGAAAAGGGTTTGAAAACTGGCAGAAGCTTTGGGAGCAGGGAGCTGGGAAATTTCCGGGCACGGAAATTTTCTCCAATTGGATAGATTTTGTAAGTCAGCAGTTTCAAAAGCTTTCTGAAGGCGCAGGTTGGGGGCTGGGTGCTGAGGTTTTTTCTAAAATGCTCAATGCATCTGCCATTTATACCCAGGTGCTTGAATTTTGGAAAAACGCAGTTATGCCTGTTGCGCTTAGTGAAGGAAAGTTTGATGCGGAAAAAATCAAAGCATTAAGCGACCGCTGGCTGGAGCAGTATCAAAAGGTTATGGAAACGCTTTGGGGAGCAGAGCCGGAGACGAGCCGGGCAGAAATTGCTCAGGCTTATGCACAGATGCTTAAATCTTGGAATGATTTTCTCTGGGGGTTTATCTCTCCGCTTATCGGCGACATTAATGAGCTTCCAGAAAGAATCCAGCGGGCGCTTAAAGGCGATGCCAAAGGAGCAATAGAGCTTTATGGACTTTTCAGAAAAAGTTATGAACATACCATTGGCAAAATCTTGCGAATGCCAACAATGGGATATTTCCGAGAGCTTCAGGAAAGGATTAATAAGAGCATAGATTCTTATGTAGAATACCTAACAGTTTTGCAGGAGTATTATTCTTTGTTTTATCAGACTGGGATTAGGGCAATGGAGCGGGTTTTGAGCAGACTTGAAGAGTTTAAAGATGAAGACTGGTCAACCCCAGAGGGTGTAAGAAAGTTTTATCGGCTCTGGTGGACGATTAATGAGGATACTTATCATGAGCTGTTTTTATCTGAGGAGTTTATTAATCTTCTGCGCGAAGTTTTAATTAGGGGTCTGCTTTTCAAAAAATGGCTGGACGAACTTTATGACAAAATGGTTGAACCGCTCCCCATTCCCCGCAAGAAGGATATGGACGAGGTATATCGGGCAATTTATGAATTGAAAAAAGAAGTCCGCTGGCAAAGAAAAGCTTTAGAAAAGCTCACCGGCAAAGACCAAATTCCTGAGGAAGAGCAGTAAGGAGGAAAGCAATGGCAGATTTAGAAAAAGCGCTTGCCAGTTATTTTAAAGAGATGGCTTTTTTTCAGGAAAAACTTCTTAAAGGTCTTCAGAACCTGATGGAGCTTAAAGATATAGATGTCGCACCTACGCCCAAACAGCTGGTTTACAAAGAAGATAAAGTCCAGCTCTTCCATTATAAGCCTGATGAAGTTAAATGCCCAATTCCACTTTTGGTGGTTTATGCGCTGGTTAATCGCCAGTATATGATGGATTTGCAGGAAAACCGCTCGCTTTTTAGAAACCTTCTCAGAGAAGGAATAGACCTTTATGTTATTGACTGGGGATATCCCACCAAGCTGGATAAATATCTGACAATGGAGGATTACATTTATGGTTATTTAAACAACTGCGTTGATTTTGTCCGAAGGAGCACAAAAAACCCTAAAATCAATCTTCTTGGAGTATGTCAAGGTGGGACTTTCTCTGCCATTTATTCTGCTTTATTCCCAGAGAAAATTAAAAATTTAATTCTGATGGTTGCGCCCATAGATTTTCACACTAAAGATGGTCTTTTAAATGTCTGGGCACAAGCAATGGATGTTGATTTGATGGTGGATGTGTTTGGCAATATTCCCGGAGACTTTATGAATATCGGCTTTCTTTGGCTAAAGCCATTTCAGCTTATCCTAGATAAATATGTAGGACTGCTTGATAATATTGACGATGAAAATGTAGTAAGAAACTTCTTGAGAATGGAAAAATGGATTTTTGATTCCCCTGACCAAGCCGGTGAATGCTTCCGCAAATTCGTCAAGGAGCTTTATAAAGAAAATAAGCTCATTAAAGGAGAGTTTTATCTGGGAAAAAGAAAAGTTGACCTTAAAAACATCACTATGCCTGTTCTTAACATCTTTGGCGAGCAGGACCATCTGGTTCCTCCATCCTGCTCAAGACCGCTTAAAAAATATGTCGGAACCAGTGATTACACAGAGCTTGCCTATCCTGTAGGGCATATTGGTATGTATGTTAGCTCCAAAACCCAGAAGAATCTGGCTCCAACTGTTGCCAAATGGCTGATAGAGCGCTCCAAAAAGAAAAAATCGTCTCCCAAGAAAAAAGCGTCCAAAAAATAAGAAAGCAAAAACTTGATTTTTTCTCAAAGCCAAGATAAGATGATTAA
Source organism: uncultured bacterium (assembly GCA_964592965.1). Classification (GTDB taxonomy): domain Bacteria; phylum RBG-13-61-14; class RBG-13-61-14; order RBG-13-61-14; family DRUE01; genus CAZKMM01. Next base: position 8,143 of record CAZQJX010000030.1, on the reverse strand, counting down.
AAATGGTAGCGGAAAAAAATTCTCCTAAACTAACCCCAGAAAATATTGATGACGCAAAAGACCTTTTTGCTAAAGGCAGAGATTTTCTTCAAATGTATAATAAAGTGGTTCAGTTTACTCAGGAGCTTATCAATAAAAATCTTGAGCTGAGAAATAAAATCAAAGAGCTGGAGCAGGAAAAAGAAAAACTTTTAAGAGAAAGAGCGGGAGAGGAAGAAAAAAGGCTTCAGGAAAAAATAGAAAAGCTCCGCAAAGAAAAGCAGGAACTACTTGACCGATACCGTGAGGTTAGCGAAGAAACACAGGATTTCCTTGAGCGGTATCGGGAGATTGAGCAGGAAAACAACAATCTTGCCAATCTTTATGTTGCCAGCTATCAGCTCCACAGCACCTTAGACTTTAATGAGGTGCTTGAGATTATCACCGAGATTATCATTAACCTAATCGGAGCGGGAAAATTTGCAATTCTTTTGCATAATGAAAAGCAGGGAATACTCAAACCTGTCAAGGCAGAAGGACTGCCCATTGATTTAATTCCTAATGTAAAATTGGGCGAAGGAATAATCGGCGGTGCTGGTGAAAGCGGGGAAATATATTATCGAGAAACCGAAGACCCTGTTTTAGATTTTGACCCCAAACATCCAATGGTATGCGTGCCAATGAAAGTTCAGGACCGATTGGTGGGCGTGATTGTGGTCTATCAGCTCCTTCCCCAAAAAGAAAAGCTTGAAAAAGTAGATTATGAGCTTTTCAGCCTCCTTGCTGCTCACGCAGCTACTGCTCTTTTCAGCGCTCGGCTTTATTCAGAATCTGTGCGTAAAAGAGAAACAATAAAAGGATTCCTTGACCTAATCACCCATTAATCTAAAATGCCCTGCCCTTCTCTTGTGCCTCAAAAAGGAGAAAAAATATGAAGCTGGTAGTGATTATCCCTGCTTATAATGAAGAAAAAACCATCTCGCAGGTCATTGAGCAAATTCCGAAAAAAATTGAAGGAATAGATGATATTGAAGTTATTGTGATAGATGACGGCTCAACCGATGCCACCGCCCAGCTGGCTGAAAAAGCAGGCGCCATTGTTATTCAGCATAAAGATAATCTCGGGGTGGGAAAAGCTTTTTCAACAGGCATTGAAAATGCCCTGCAAAGAGGCGCTGATATTATCGTCAACATAGATGGAGACGGTCAGTTTGACCCAAAAGATATCCCCAAGTTAATTGAGCCCATCTTGAAAGGAGAAGCGGATTTTGTCACCGCCAGCAGATTTAAAGATAAATCCCTTGTGCCTAAAATGCCCTTAATAAAAAAATGGGGTAATTACATTGTGCGGGCTATAATCAACCTTCTTACTGGCGAAAATTTTACAGATGTTGCCTGCGGATTTAGAGCATATTCTCGCCAAACCGCACTCAAGCTTAACCTGTTCGGCTCATTTACCTATACGCAAGAGACTTTTTTAAACCTTGTGGAAAAAGGAGTGAGAATTAAAGAAATCCCACTTAAAGTTAAAGGGCAAAGAGAATTTGGCGAGAGCAAGGTAGCAAAAAGCGTGCTCAGATATGGGATTAAAGCAGGAAGCATAATTCTTCTTGCCCTCAGAGACCTAAAGCCTTTGAGCTTTTTTGGCTGGATTGGTATTTTTACAAGCCTGTTGGGACTGGCAGGTATTGGATTTGTCTTTGTCCACTGGCTACTTACTTCAAAAACCTCTCCCTATCAATCCCTGCTTTTAGCAGGAGCTGTGCTTTTAATCGTTGGCTTTCTGCTCATAGTTCTGGCTTTAATCGCTGATATGATGGGAAGAATTAGAAAAAACCAAGAGAATATTCTTTATATGCTTAAAGAACTTCACTACCAAAGCGGGCGAGAAAAAGAAAATAAATATGCAGAGCAGAAAAAAGCAAGTAATTAAAAAATAGCGGAAGGCGACCTTGCGTCGCCTTCCGCCTCTCGGTGCATCAACACCGAGGAAAAAGGAGGGGCGAGCTTTGGCTTGGGCTCATTATTTATGATGCAAACCTAACGGAAAGGTTTCTGAACTCAAAAATCCCTTTTTCATTTTAATTCCTTGAAAAATTTAATATTTTTCCGAATAAAAATTGGGGGCTATCTAATTCCTTGACAGCCCCCTGATGAAAGGGTTTGGACGGCTTTGTTCTTTCAATCTTATAGATGCCTAAAAAGAAAAAAAGTTCCCCTCTTCAAAAATTTTTTTTGAAAAATTTTCCCAATAAGAATAGAAAAAACTTTAACCTATCCAGCTCTCAACCAGCTTTTGCAAATTCTCTTTACTAACCGCACCTACCAGGTTAGCCACCACAACCCCATTCTTAAAGACAAATATGCTGGGAAGAGACCTTACACCGAACCGGGCAGGAATTTTGGGATTCTCCTCTACATTAAGGCGAGCAAATCTTACCCTACCTTGATAATTCCTTTCCAGCTCCTCAAGAATAGGATTTAAAGCCTGACAGGGGGCGCACCAAGGAGCCCAAAAATCTACCACAACAGGAATCTCGCTCTTTAATACCACTTCCTCAAAATCCCTCTCCCTTCTTACCACATTAGCCATTTGCCCCTCCTTAATGAAAAAATTTATTTTGGACAGTAAAAAAATTTACCCCTAAATCTTGTGCTTGTCAATGGGAAAATTTTGCACAGTTTAATTTTTATTTATTTATCAAAACTTTATTTGAGAAAAAAATTTTTTGCACAGTTTATCCACAGGTTTTTGAACAGCTAAAAAATGATGCTTATGATGATAACCTGCTGATTTTTAAGAATTTTTTTGAATCAACTAAAACCTGATTTCCTTAAAGGCATCTTGTTCGCACAAAAGATAAATCTGGTCAAATTTTTCAATAATGGAGTTAATTTGGAAAAAATGCGCGATTTGCTCCTCTTGAGGCAAAAAATCTCGCCTTACTATCACCACTCCTTTCCACAGGCATTTTTTCAGGATATTTCTCAGCCCAGCTGATATTTTCTGCCATTTTTTCAACTCATATTCCCATTGTTGAGAGACAAAATCAGGCACAAGTCCTGAAGCAGAATCAATAATTAAAAATCCCTGGGAATTAAGACCTGCGATTTCTTTGTAAATTTCTCTTGGGCAGGCTCCGAGCTTCTTGATTAAATGGGATTTTTTAAACGCAGGCAGGGAATTTATCCTGCTGACGATGAGGTATTTAAAAATTTCTTTTCTATCTTCAAGTTCTCTGCACCAAAAGGAAAGAGTTTTATTAATCTGGGCACAATTTCCAACCAAAGCATATAATACTCCTTGATTATAATCTTCATAATCAAAATTTTCTTTTTTCCGCTCAAGTTTTTTAACCTGTTTTTTCTTTAAATACTGCTGGAAATCAATTATTTTCCCCATTTTCCCCTCCTGCTAAAAGATGATAAAACAAGCTACTGACATAATCGGTCAAAAAATTTCAAAAAATTTGACAAAATTTAACAGAGAAAATAAAATTAAATTGATGTATAAAAAATTCTTCTTTTTCCTTTTGGCAGAGATTTTACTTTTTGCTGGTCTTTTTGGACTTTTTCAGCTTCAAAAGGCTCAGGAAAAGGGAGAGCTGATTCTTCGTTCTAATATGGTTGCTCTTTTTTATGCCCGTCCCGGTTATGTTTATGATAGGTCGTATCGTCAGGAATTTTATGATTTCGGCTATCCCAGTCCTTCTGCTATGTTTAAAAATCCTTTTATAATCCGAGGTGGATACTCATTTAGCAGAGCGAATATAAGCCAATTTGCTATCTTACTTAAAAAAGATATAGATGTTTCTTCTGACCCTCACATCAAGCATGCTTTTTATTACCCTCGTGCAAACCGTATTCAGGAATATGATGAAGTTCTTGCTATAAATCTTCCTCTTTACAAGCCGGGCTCTAAAACCCCTTATGGAATGATTAGAATTGAGCATAATTTAAAAAATTTCTCAAGAGATGTTTTTTACAAAAACCTTTTAAGCTATATTCTCATTTTCATTTTTTACAATGCCTTTTTAGGAGCCATTATTTTTGCTCTTTCCCGCAAGCCCAAGCCGAGCGTGATTTATCTTGAAAAAGGTTATCTAAAAGACTATGCTCTTGGTGCACTCAAACTTCACTATAAAATACTCGGACAGATTATTGAAGACCACGAAAAATCCACCTCTTCCCAGCCAACCGAGCAGGAAGCCAAAATAATTCCTTTAGAGCCTACTGATAAAACCGAGGGTAGGAAGAGAAAATGGAAAAGAAGGAAAAAATCTTAATCGCTGATGATATGGAGACATTTCTTCGTTTGGAAAAAATGCTTCTTGAGCATTCTGGTTATGAAATTATTATGGCAAAATCAGGCACTGAGGCTTTAAAAAAGGTGCAAACCGAAAAGCCCAGCCTTGTTTTTCTTGACCTGATTATGCCAGATATAAGTGGCGATACGGTCTGCAGATTTATCAAGACCAATAAATCCCTTCAGCATATTCCTGTGATTATGGTCTCTACCAAAAGCGACCAAGAATCCATCGAGCGCTGTCAGCAAGCTGGCTGTGATGATTATCTTACCAAGCCCATTACCAAAAAAGACCTTTTTGAAAAAATAGAAAAATTCTTAAAAATAGACCGTCGCAAATATCCTCGTGCTCCTCTTCGTGTTCGTGCCTCTTGTATAGAGGGTGAGAAGATATATCAACGCTACACCTTAAACATCAGCGAGGGCGGGGTTTTTATTGAAACCGAAGACCCTCTCCCTCTTGCAACTGAGCTGGAGTTAATTATTCCTCTGCCTATGCCAGAGCCTGATGTAGTGGTTAAAGGAATGGTGGTCAGAGTGGTAAAAAAAGAGCAGGCAGATGAGCAAAGCCCAGCCGGTATGGGAATACGGTTTTTAAATCTCAAGCCTGAAGATGCCCGTAAGATTCGCAGTTTGGTCTCATCTTCCTGATTTATCTAATTCCCTCTTTACCTAAACTCAACTAAACGATAAAATTTGTTTAATGCAAACAAAAACCAAAATTGTTGCCACGCTCGGTCCTGCCAGCTCATCAGAAAAAGAGATAAAAAAACTTATTCTTGCTGGTGTAAACTTGTTTCGCTTAAACTTCAGTCACGGAGAGGTTGAGGAACATTTGGAGAGAATTAAAAAGATAAGAAAAATTTCTAGCCAGCTGGGAAAAAGTGTTGCTATTATTCAGGATTTGAGCGGACCGAAAATTCGTCTGGGAGAGCTTGAGCAAGGGCAGGTTCAGCTTAAAACCGGAGAGATTGTAAGGCTTTTTTATGGCAAAAAATCGCCATCACCTAAAAGGCTTCCTGTCTCCTATCCCTGCCTTTCACAAGACCTTGCCAGAGGTGACCAAATCCTTCTCGGCGATGGCGAGATAGAGCTAAAGGTTGTTTCGGTTGAACAAAATGAGGTGATTTGTCAGGTGGTGGTAGGTGGAGCGGTTAGTTCTCATAAAGGTGTAAATCTTCCCAGCGAAAAGCTCAGCGTGTCAGCTCTTACTAAAAAGGACAAAAAAGACCTTGATGTAGGCATAAAGGCAGAGGTGGATTTTATAGCTTTATCTTTTATCAGGAGGGCGCAAGAGATATTGATGGTAAAAAAATTAATTAAAAGATATGGCAGAGAAATTCCTATTATCGCCAAAATAGAGACGAGTGAGGCACTTAAAAATTTAGAGCAAATTATAAAAGCATCTGATGCGGTAATGGTTGCTCGTGGGGATTTGGGAGTTGAGGTTCCTATAGAGAAAATCCCTGTGGTTCAAAAGAAAATCATTCAACTGGCAAATACCCTTGCCCGTCCAGTGATAACAGCAACCCAGATGCTTAAATCAATGGTGGAAAGCAAGCGTCCCACCCGTGCAGAGGTGACAGATGTTGCCAATGCTATCTTTGATGGTGCGGATGCGCTGATGCTTTCAGAAGAAACCGCTATTGGAAAGTATCCGGTGGAGACCGTTAAGATGATGAAGAAAATAGCCAGTCAGGCGGAGAAACACTGGCAAAAGTATTATCAAAGGAGCTTTCCACCAGCGCATAATATTCCCGAGGCAATCAGCTACTCTGCTTTTCAATTAGCTGAGCAGATGGATGCTAAAGCTATCATTACACCTACCAGAAGCGGTTATACAGCCCGCTTGGTAAGCAGATTTAGACCCAAGGCGAAAATCCTTGCTCTTACACCTAAACCATCTACTTTAAGAGCACTTTGCTTGGTTTGGGGAGTAGAGGCTGAATGTGTGCCTTATCTGGAAAAAGACCCAAAAATTCTTGAGAATGCCTCCCAGCTGGCAAAAGCCAAGCTCAATCTCAAAAAAGGAGATATTATTGTAATTACTGCTGGCTTGCCTATTGAAAAGCCAGGCATAACCAATCTTGTAAAGCTGGAAAAAATATCCTGACCCTTGCCAAAACCTCAGGAAATGATTATATAAATTAGAAAATTTATTTGGGAGGTGCGAGAATGAAGGTAAAACCATTAAAAGACAGGGTGCTGGTCAAAAGGGTTGAGGAAGAGGAAAAAACCGAAGCCGGAATCATCATTCCAGATACTGCCAAAGAAAAGCCCCAAATCGGTATTATTGTGGCAGTGGGTCCTGGAAGAGTCCTTAAAAACGGTAAGGTCTTGCCAATGGAAGTTAAAGAGGGAGATAAAATCGTATTCCCAAAATACGCAGGAACAGAAATTAAAATAAAAGGCGAAGAACACCTGATTATGAGCGAAGATGAAATCCTCGGAATCGTTGAAGAAAGCCAGAAAGAAAAATCCAGCAAAAAGAAAAAATAACAGCTTTTAAGGCAAATTATTTAAAAAACTTTCTCTGAAATCTCAAAAAAACTGCCTTAAAAATTTTCTGCTCAAGCAAATTTTTGCAAATTGTTTTTCTCAGCCACTAGCGGATGTAGCCTAAGGCTCGTAATTTTTCTTCCTGCTCTTTTCGCTCCCATGCGCTCAAAGGCTGAACTTTAAGCTGAGAGCGGAGATGTTGGTTGGTGCGAATCCAGTCAATAAGAACCTTTTCCAGCTCCTGACAAGAAGGGGCACTCGCTTGATAAATGTTTAGCTTCTCTGAAGGGTCTTTGGTTAAATCAAAAAACCATTTTCTTTTAGTATTAAATCCCACAATCAGCTTTTTTCCATCTTTTAATACTGCTCTTAAATCCTCTGGACGAAGCGAACCTTCTGCAAAAATTATCCTCTGCTCAGGCTCTAAAGCCAATCCTTTAAGCAAGTTAATAAAAGATTTTCCCTGCCAATGAGGATTATGCTTGATGCCAATTAAATCCGCTAATGTGGGCAATAAATCAAGCGCGCGCACAGGCTCTTTTACCACTCTTGGCTTAAGCCCCGCTCCCCAGATAATCAAAGGAATATGAATAAGCTCCTGATAAAGCGTATGCCCATGCTCCCATTGATAATGGTCCCAAAGCTCCTCGCCATGGTCAGAAGTGAAAATAATAACAGTGTTTTTCTCTAAACCCTCCTGCTTAATCAGCCTGACCAGCTCCCCAATTTTTTCATCAAGATACTTAACCTCTGCGTAATAAAGCTGCCGGACAAATTCTTTATCTTCTTCAGAAAGAAAAACATAGCCAAGTTTTATGTCCAAATTAGTGGGATGAGAATAATCGCCCGGAATATGAAAAGGGTTATGTGGCATAAAAGGCGGTTTTAAAAACCCGTTGTATTTAATTTCTTTAAGATATCGCTCGGGCGGGTCATAGGGCTGATGAGGGTTCATATAATGTAGCCAGAGAAAAAAAGGATGTTTTTTCTTTTTAAGAAGCTTTTTAGCTTTTTCTGTTACTATAGTAGCTGTATCGGGAAGGGGTTTTAGCTTCAAAAATCTCCGCAAATAATAATTTGCTCTGGTAAAAACAGGCTGATAAACAAGACGCTGAAACCAAAAATGCGTGCGATATATCTCAACATAATCAAAATAATTTAAAAGCCCCCAAGAGCCCTTGAGAACAGCGTTGGCAATAATCGCCCAGTTATAATATCCATAGCTCTTCAGCCTTCGGGAAATGAACTCTATGCTTTCATCAGCCTTGAATCTTGGCGCAATTCCTAAAATGGAAGGATAAAACGAGCTGAACATACTGAACATACTCGGCAATGTCCAAGGCGCCTGTGAATAAGCAT
>CAZQJX010000029.1:11340-23008 GCA_964592965.1 uncultured bacterium | reverse complement strand
TGCCAATGGGAATTACCCTTCGGCAGATTGTTTATGATATTGGCGGTGGGATTAGGGGAGGAAAGAAGTTCAAGGCGATTCAGACTGGAGGTCCCAGCGGTGGATGCCTTCCTGAGAGTATGCTTGACTTGCCGGTGGATTTTGATGAGCTTACCAAAGCAGGCTCAATGATGGGTTCGGGCGGAATGATCGTTATGGATGAAGATACCTGTATGGTAGATGTTGCCCGCTACTTCCTTAACTTTTTGAAAGGCGAAAGCTGTGGCAAATGCACCCCCTGCCGAGAGGGAATCAAGCAGATTCTTAACATTCTCAACCGTATCTGCGAGGGCAAAGGAAGAGAAGAGGATTTGGAGAAGCTTGAAGCGCTGGGCAATGCTGTTCATGATGCTTCTCTTTGCGCTTTGGGCGGAACCGCAGCTAATCCGCTTCTTACCACCTTAAAATATTTCCGTGATGAATACATTGCGCATATTCGCGACAAGAAATGCCCAGCCGGGGTTTGCAGGGCGCTGGTCACATATAGTATTGATCCAGAGAAATGCACGGGCTGTATGGCTTGTGCCAAGCAGTGCCCGCAGGGAGCTATCAGCGGAGAGAAGAAAAAGCCACATACCATTGACACAGAAAAATGTATTAAGTGTGGTATATGCTATGAGGTCTGCAAGTTTGGAGCGGTAAAGAGGGAGTAAAAAGGAGCTAGTGATGGAGGAGGACAGGATTTTAAATATCAAGATTGATGGCAAGCCGATACAGGTAAAATATGGCACAACTGTGCTTGAGGCAGCGCGTCGGCTCGGGATAGAGATTCCTACCTTGTGCTATCATCCAGCGCTTGAGCCTTATGGCGCCTGCAGGGTATGCATTGTTGAAGTAAAAAGAGGAAAAAGAACTAGGGTTGTTACTGCTTGCAACTACCCAATTCAAGATGATGGCTTAGAGATTTACACCAATTCTGAGCGCATCCAGCGGGACAGAAAGGTTGTGATTGAGATGCTCCTTGCCCGCTGTTGGAGCTCGCCGGTGATCAGGGAATTTGCTGCTCGCTTTGGCATTTATGATACAGATTTGGAAAAAACTGAAGGAGAAGAATGCATCCTTTGCGGGCTTTGCGTGAATGTTTGTAGGGATTTGATCGGACAGGCAGCTATTGGCTTTGAAAGCAGGGGAGTGGACCGCAAGACAACCACTCCCTTTAATAAGCCGAGCGATGAATGCATTGGCTGTGGCGCCTGCGTTTATGTTTGTCCCACTGGTTGCATTAAAATGGAAGACCTTCCAGAAGAAAGGGTTATTGACCGCTGGCAGAGCGAAGTTCCACTTCTTACTTGCAAAAGCTGTGGGAAGGCTTTTGGGAGCGCGCGCCAGCTTGAGATTTTGAGAATTCGCCATCCTTTGGTAAAGCTTTACATAGAGAAGTGTCCGGAATGTCGTGAAAAAGAACTAGCAGAAAAATTGATTAAACAAGGAGGAGTGTGATGGCAGAGGAGAAAAAAAGAAGCATTGACCCATCAGTGGAGCCTCTATTAGAGAAGGGCAAGAAAGATGGTGTGAAAAGCGCTTGGGACAGGTATCAGGAGCAGTCACCTCAATGTGCATTTGGCACCTTAGGGCTTTGTTGTCGGCATTGCTCTAATGGTCCCTGCCGGATTGACCCCTTTGGTGAGGGACCTAAGGAAGGTGTTTGCGGTGCAGATGCAAATACCATTGCTGCCAGGCATTTTGCCCGTATGGTAGCGGGTGGCGCAGCTGCTCACTCTGACCACGCTCGATCAGTTGCGGAGACTTTCCTAGCCGCTGCTGAGGGTAAAGTGCCCGGATATGGCATTAAAGATGAAATGAAGCTTTACGAGCTTGCCCTTGACCTTGGGCTGGATGTTGAGAACAAGTCCATTCAGGAGCTGGCGGTTGAGGTAGGAAAGGCTTGCTTGGAGGAGTTTGGCAAGCAGGAAGGCGAGATTTTTATGATCAAGCGTGCTCCGCTCAAGCGTCAGGAGCTGTGGCGCAAGCTGGGAGTGACTCCTCGTGGCGTTGACCGTGAGATAGTGGAGATTATGCATCGCACTCATATCGGCGTTGACCAGGAGTATAAAAATATAATTCATCAGTCAATTCGTTGTGCTCTTGGTGATGGCTGGGGCGGAAGTATGATTGCCACTGAGCTTCAGGATATTTTATTTGGAATCCCTGAGCCCATTGCCAGCAAGATTAATCTTGGTGTTTTAAAGGAAGATGAAGTTAACATTATTTGCCATGGTCATGAGCCGATTTTGAGTGAGATGATTGTTGTTGCTGCTCGTGACCCAGAAATGATTGCATTGGCAAAGGAAAAAGGCGCCAAAGGAATTAATCTTGCTGGCATTTGTTGCACAGCCAATGAAATTTTAATGAGGCATGGAATTCCTTTGGTAGGTAACTTCCTTAATCAGGAAGTTGCCATCATTACCGGGGTGGTGGATGCGATGGTGGTGGATGTTCAGTGCATTATGCAGAGCCTTGCTAATGTTGCTAAATGCTATCATACCAAACTGATTACTACCAACTATCGCGCCAAGATTCCAGGCGCAGAGCATATACCTTTTGATGAGCACAATCCGCTGGAATCTGCTAAAAAGATTGTTCGCACAGCTATTGAGAACTTCCCAAATCGCGATAAGCGCAAGGTGATGATTCCTGATGAGGAATGCGAGCTGGTAGCAGGATTTTCCCACGAGACCATTAATTACCTTTTGGGCGGAACCTTCCGTGCAAGCTATAAGCCTTTGAACGATAACATTATTAACGGAAGAATCAGAGGAATTGCGGGTGTGGTTGGATGCAATAACATTCATACCACTCATGACAGCGCGCATCTCGCGATGATCAAGGAGCTTATCAAGCATGATGTCATCGTTCTCACCACAGGTTGCTCAGCAATGGCTTGCGCTAAATTTGGCTTGCTTACCCCAGAAGCAGCAATGGAATATGCTGGTGATGGTCTGCGCTCGGTATGTGAGACAGTGGGCATTCCACCGGTTCTGCATATGGGTAGCTGTGTTGATAATAGCAGAATTCTCATTGCTGCCACCGCTGTAGTTAAGGAAGGCGGTTTAGGAGATGATATCTCTGACGTGCCGGTAGCAGGCGCCGCGCCTGAATGGATGAGCGAAAAGGCTATTTCCATCGGAATGTACTTTGTTGCCAGCGGTGTTTTCACTGTATTTGGAACCACCTTCCCCACTCTGGGAGCAAAAGACTTGACCAAATACTTATTTGAAGAACTAGAGGAGATTATCGGCGGTATGTGGGCATTTGAGCCCGACCCAATCAAAGCAGCTCATATGATGATTGAACATATAGATAAAAAGCGTAAAGCTCTCGGTATTGATAAGGCAAGAGAAAGAGTGCTTTACGATATGGCAATGAGAAGAGAGCTGGAAGCATAAGAAGAAAGAAGTAAATAAAAAAAGGAGGTGGAAAAGTGTCTAAGCTAATAGCAACCGCCGCAATCAGAGGGGCGCATAAAATTATCGCCCGTGCTGAGCAAAAGTTTAAAGAAGCTCTAGATAAGTTTGGTGAGAACCAAGATGTTGAATTTCCCAACACAGGATACTATCTCCCTGTTATTTACGGCATTTTAGGGCATAAAGTTGCTAAGCTGAAAGATATGCATTATGTATTTGAGGTTTGCAAACGACTACTTCCACCTGTTCCCAAAGAGAAATGTCATTTACCTTATCTAGCACCTATGCTTGACGCAGGGATGGCAACATTGTTTGCTGAGGAATGCCTTGAAGCTATCCGTTATATAGAAGACCCGAACTTTTATGTTCAGGGCGAGGAGCCGACCGAGGATAACATCTGGCTAGGAGCTGCGGACGATGTCATTCTCCGCAAGCGTGGAGTTGAGTTCGTGGATGGAACCGCTCCCGGATTTGCTGCTATAGTGGGAGCTGCGCCTGACAATGAAACTGCCCACAAAATTGCTATGGAGCTTTTGGAGAAGAACCTTTATGTGTTTATGGCTTCGGAATATAACGGGGTTCGGTTTGCGGAGCAGATTAAGGAAGCCGGGCTCCAGCTCGGCTGGCCCACCCGTTTGGTAAGCTTTGGTCCGGATACTAGCGCGGCGGTATTTGCTTTGGGATTTGCCACCCGCGCAGCAATGAGCTTTGGTGGTATTGAACCCGGAGACTATCGCAAGATTTTGATTTATAACAAAGACCGCATCTTCGCCTTTGTGCTCGCTCTTGGATTTGTTACTGATGAGTGGTATGCCAACGCAGCCGGGGCTATCAACTGGGGCTTCCCCACCATCGCTGATACTCCTATTCCTGAGGTTCTTCCAACAGGTATCTGCACCTATGAGCATGTTGTGAGCAATGTTCCTCACGATGAAATCGTCTCTAAAGCTGTTGAGGTTAGAGGTCTTAAAGTCACAGTGACAAAAGTTCCTGTTCCTGTTAGTTATGGACCTGCATTTGAGGGCGAGCGTATCAGGGGAGATGACATTTATCTGGAAGTTGGTGGTGGAAAGACCCCAGCAGTAGAATTCCTTAGAATGAAAGATATGAATGAGGTTGAAGATGGCAAAGTGGAGGTGATAGGTCCAGAGATAACTGATGTTGAACCTGGTTCAAGACTTCCCTTAGGTATTTATGTAGAGGTTGCAGGAAGGAAGATGCAGGAGGATTTTGAGCCCATTCTTGAGCGACAGATTCACGATATGATTAACTATGCTCAGGGCGCTATGCATCTTGGTCAAAGGGATATTGTTTGGGCTCGAATCAGCAAGCAGGCTGTAGCAAAAGGTTTTAAACTTGAGCATATTGGCAAAATTCTTCATGCCAGACTTCATCAAGACTTTGGGAATATTGTTGATAAGGTTCAGGTTACTATTTATACCACTGAGGAGGATGTGCAAAAATTATTGGAAGAAGCACGAGCTGTTTACAAAAAGCGTGATGAGCGTCTGGAAGGTCTGACCGATGAGGAGGTTGACACCTTCTATTCCTGCACTCTCTGCCAGAGCTTTGCTCCCAACCATGTGTGTGTAGTCACGCCCGAGCGTCCGGGTCTGTGCGGTGCTTATAACTGGCTGGATTGTAAAGCCGCGTATGAAATCAATCCTACCGGTCCCAACCAGCCGGTGCCCAAAGGAGAGGTAATAGACCCGGTTTATGGTCAATGGAAAGGGGTGAACGAGTTTATCAAAAAGGCAAGTAGAGGGGCGGTGGAATGGTATGATATGTATGGAATTATGCGTCAGCCAATGACTAGCTGTGGATGCTTTGAATGTATTTGCGCCGTGCTTCCTACTTGTCAAGGATTTATGATTGTTGATCGTGACCATAAAGGAATGACCCCAATTGGAATGAAGTTCAGCACCCTTGCAGGAATGGTTGGCGGTGGAAATATTACTCCGGGATTTGTGGGGCATTCCAAGTTTTATATCACCAGTCGCAAATTCCTTAGTGCAGAAGGAGGAATTTTAAGGCTGGTTTGGATGCCTAAGCGTCTTAAAGAAGAGATTATGGAACGGCTGAAAAAACGGGCAGAAGAACTGGGAGTTCCAGACCTACCAGATAAAATTGCAGATGAAACCATTGCTACTACCGAGGAAGAGCTTTTGGAGTTTCTCCAGAAGGTAAAGCATCCAGTTTTAGAGATGGAGCCTTTGATGTAGAAAGATTTGGCTCAGTATTTTGGTTCAGTATTTTATTGGCAGTGGATTAAAAAGAAGGGAGGGATAGGAAATGGCACTTTCAGGATTGGAAATTTATAAAAAGCTTCCTAAGACCAACTGCGGTGATTGTGGTGTTCCTACCTGTATGGCTTTTGCGATGAAGGTAGCCGCGGGACAGGCAGAGATAACCGACTGCCCCCATGTTGACAAGAAGGTTGTTGAGGAACTGGGTGAGGCAGCTGCTCCGCCCATTCGCACTGTTGAGATAGGTACAGGCGATTGGGCTTTTAAGGTTGGTGGAGAGTTGGTTCTTTGCCGGCACGAAAAAACCTTTATTAATCCTTGCGGAATTGGTGCAATGATTACTGACCAGATGAGCGATGAGGAAGTAGATGCCCAGATTAATGCCATCAAAGACCTTCAGTATGAGCGAATTGGTCTTACTCTTCATGCAGACCTTTTTGCAGTAAAAAGCGATGACCCAGATAAGCTCGCCTCGCTTGCCAAAAAGGTGGCAGATAATTCTCCTGCCTGCATTATGCTGATGAGCGAAAATGTTGATGCACTTAAAGCAGGGCTTGAGGCAGTCAAAGACAAAAAGCCCGTGCTTTACGCTGCTACTAAGGATAATGTGGACCAGGTAGCAGAGCTGGCAAAGGGAGCAGAAGTGCCTCTTGTGGTTAAAGGCAACGGCTTGGAGGAAGTGGCAGAGCTTACCCAGAAGCTGGCAGATGCAGGGCTTAAAGATTTAATTATTGATAGCGGTGCTCGTGATATAAAAACCGCATTTGAGCATCAAGTGCAGATTAGAAGAACTGCCATTAAAAAGACCTTCCGTCCGCTCGGCTATCCAACTATTGTTTTCCCTGGCGAAATGACTGATGACCCTGCTATGGAGGCAATTTACGCCTCAATCTTTGTTGCCAAATATGGCGGAATTATTATTTTGAGCAAGTTTCGTCCTGAGGTTCTCTTCCCGCTTCTGGTGGAACGGCTTAATATTTACACTGACCCACAAAGACCAATGGCGCAATCCCCGGGCATCTACCCAATCAACAATCCGAACGAAGATTCTCCTGTTCTCATCACCAGCAATTTCTCTCTCACTTACTTTATTGTTTCTGGCGAGCTGGAGAGTGGAAGGGTGCCCAGCTGGCTACTCGTGGTAGATACTGAAGGATTGAGCGTGCTTACTGCCTGGGCTGCTGGTAAATTTAGTGCAGATGTAATTGGTCCTTTTGTCAAGAAATGCGGGATTGAGGAAAAGATTAAACATCGCAAGCTGATTATTCCCGGGTTGGTAGCTGGAATTTCAGGAGAGCTTGAGGATGAGCTTTCTGATTGGGAGATTGTTATTGGTCCGAGAGAAGCAGCGCATATTATTCCATTCTTGAAAGAATTTTGGAAGTAAAAAGGAGGGGCGATAATGAATATCAAGATTATTGGCGAGAACATCAATGTTATGAGCAAGACTTTAGGACCAGCAATGAAATCTCGCGACCCCAAGCCTATTCAAGAGACTGCAAAGGCAGAGGCAGAGCAAGGCGTGGACTATCTGGATTTAAATATAGGACCTGCCCGCAAGGATGGACCTGAGCTGATGCGTTGGATTGTTCAAACAGTGCAAGAGGTGGTTGACCTTCCTTGCAGTTTGGACACAACCAATCCTGATGCTCTTCGTGCTGGGCTTGAGGTTCACAAAGGAAAAGCTCTTATTAACTCTACTACCTTACAGCCTGAGCGCTTGGAAAAGGTGCTCCCGCTTGCCAAAGAGTTTGATACCGATATTATCTGTGTGCTCTGGGGTCCGACCGGTATGCCCAGAGATGCTGATGAGAGGGCAATGTTCGCCACTGAGATTATGATGCGGGCAAATGACCTGGGAATACCAAATGAAAGGCTCTGGATAGACCCGATTGTCAGTCCAGTTTCAGTTGAAATTAATCAGGTAAAAGCCTGTGTGGAATTTATGAAAGTTTTGCAAGACCTTGTTCCTGGATGTAAGAGCACAGTGGGATTGAGCAATATCTCTAATGGCACTCCAACTGAGCTTCGTCCCTGGCTTAACCGCACATATTTGATTATGCTGGCAAGATATGGGCTTTACTCTGCCATTGCTGATGCATTTGATGAAGACCTACTTGCTATTGCTCGCGGTCAGCGCCAGGACATTGTTGATGTGGTTTATAAGGTAATGGACGATGAGCCTGTTGATGTTGATTCCCTTTCTGACGAGCTCAAAAAATACTATAAAACCGCCAAGGTGCTCAAAGGCGATATCCTCTACGCCCACAGCTGGCTAGAGGATTAAATTATTTGCAAGATAGATGATTTCAGCTTATCATAAAAACATCAATGCCCAAAAAATTTAAAAAACGAATTGCACTAAAAAAGACTGTAAAGAAGAGAGTTGCGCCCAAATTAAACACTAAAGCACTCCATCAATTGGAACAAGCTAGAAAGATTCGCGAGTCAATTGGAACAGTTCGCTTTAAAGTACGGGATTTGGTAAAAGAAATTCGTAAGTAATGCCCCGGCTTTTTGTTTTAGATGCTTCTGTAGCAGGTAAATGGTATTTGAATGATGAAGATTTAGTTGACCAAGCCGAGAAGTTATTGAAATCTTTTTTACAGAATGAAATAGAGCTTTATGCTCCAATTTTGTTAAAATATGAGCTAGCTCAATTACTTTATAAAGCTCAACGATTTTCCCGAAAAGTTAAACAAGAAAATTGTGAAAAAGCCTATAAGCATTTTTGTTCTCTCCCCATCACTTATCATCAATTTAACGACAGAATAATGCGTGAAATTTTAAGTTTTGCCATTAAATTTAATAAAAGCTTTTATGATTGCTGTTATATTTGTTTAGCTAATGCTTTAAATTGTCAGTGGATTACTGATGATAGAGAATATGAAAGAAGATTGCCTGCTGGGTTTCCAAAAGAGAGGATTTTAATGTTAAAGACTTTTAAGTAGATGCCGGGGAAAGAAAGTATTTTCAAGCAGGAGCGGGTGGGGATGTATGACGGCATAGAGCGAGACCTCGTCAAGCAAGATAATTACGAAACTGCGCACCAGTTAGCAAAAGAAAAGCTAAAAGAAAAAGATTTTGTCCAGCAGTGCAAAAATGCAGGCGCAGAGATTGTTGAGTCAAGCGAAGAGAAAATCATTGCTCGGCTCAAATTCCTTAACCGTGATTATTTGGTGGAGTATCCCAGCGGGGAGATAAAATTTGCAGATACTGGCGAGGAGCCACCTCTTTGGGAGCGAATCATTATGCTTCACTACCTTGCCAACGCCAAAGGCGCTCCTGCAACTGGTGAGTTAATTTCTTATAAGCAGGTTCCTGATGGCTGGCTATATTATCCTAATTTTGTCCGCAGAACCACAGCCATCTTGGCTCGCACTTTTAGCAACGACCCAGAAGGATTTATTCAGGCAGGACTGGCAATTGGCGGAAAGCCCTCGCAGTTAGGAAAATATGCTATAGAAATTCCCGCCCTTCCTCGTGTAAGCTACCACTTCATTATGTGGCCGGGGGATGATGAGTTTGAAACCGAATTCAACTGCGTGTTTGACCGCTCCATCATTGATTACCTTCCGGCAGAAGACATTACCGTGCTCGCCAATATGATTGCGGTCAGACTTATGAAGCAAAAGAAATGAAAATAGCAGTATCTGGCAAAGGCGGAGTGGGCAAGACCACTCTTTGTGCCTATCTTGCTCAGGTTTATAAAAACCGCGGAATGCGAGTGATTGTCGTGGATGCAGACCCTGATGCCAACCTTGCCCAAGCGCTCGGCTTTGAAAATGCAGACGAGATTGTTCCCATTGCAGAAATGAAGGAGCTTATTGAGGAACGAACTGGCGCCAAGCCGGGTAGCTTTGGCGGGTTTTTCCGAATGAATCCCAAAGTTGATGACCTTCCAGACAGGCTTTCTTTAGAGAAGAATGGAATTAGGCTCTTGGTAATGGGCACAGTAAAAACCGGCGGAAGCGGGTGCGTGTGTCCAGAAAGTGTGCTTTTAAAAAACCTTATCCAGCATCTTTTTTTGGAGCGCAAGGATGTGGTGATTATGGATATGGAAGCGGGCTTGGAGCATCTGGGCAGAGCAACCGCTTTCGCAGTTGACCTTATGCTGGTGGTGGTTGAGCCCGGGCAAAGAAGCATAGAGACCGCAAAGAGCATTTACAAACTTGCGCAAGACATTGGCATCAAGAAGGTTGCGGTTGCAGGATGCAAGCTAAGAAGCGACGAAGAAGCAGAGATAATTAAAAAAAATCTTCCAGACCTCGCCTTTCTCGGCTATCTTCCTTTTGACCATCGCATTATAGAAGCTGACCTTAAAGGCAAACCGCCTTTTGAGCTGGCTCCAGATTTAATCTCCATCGTGGAGAAAATGGTAGATAAAATTGAAAGTTTATAAATTGGGTTCACACTTTGTCTACGCAAAAATTTTAATGTTGATTTCTTTTTAAAAGGTTTTAATGTGTCTTGATATGCAATAGTTTAATGATTTGTGTAATCATTTTAAATAAAAATATTGCAAACTTGATTTAATATAGCGTCCTTTGAGTTTTTTGTATTTGTAAGTGAGGGAAAAATTTTAAAGGCAGGCACTTTGAGCGCCAGAGCAGACTTTATAAATGGATAAGGTTTGGCGAGCAGATAAGCTTGTGATAATTTAATCATAGAAGCAATGGGTCTTAACCGTGAAGAGATGCGGGTGGTTTTTGATGAGGAAAACGCAGAGCTAATAGAGCCTATCCTCGCTGTCATCAACCAAATGCCCAAAGAAAAAAGACCCAAAGTAAAGATTAAAGAAGAAAAGAACCAGATTGAGCTCAGGCTCATTTTTGAAAAGAGGAAATGATTCCCCGCCTTTTCAAAGTTCGCCAGAAAATTCCGGCGTCTGAGCTAACTAACCCTTGCGCAGAGCTTGAAGCTAGGTTAAAAGGCTTTTCCAGGAAAATTCAACCTGGCAAAAAAATAGCCATTGCAGTTGGAAGCAGAGGCATTGACCAAGTGGCTGATTTGTGCAAGGTGCTAGTTAGCTGGGTAAAAGAGCAGGGAGCTCATCCTTATATTGTTCCTGCTATGGGCTCGCACGGTGCCTCTACTAGTGAGGGTCAAAAAAAGGTTCTGGAAGAGCTGGGAATCTCAGAAAAAAATCTTTCCTGCCAAATCAAAAGCGAGATAGAGCCAAAGCCAGTAGGAGAGCTTGAAGGCATAAAAATTTTTTTTGACCAGCCAGCAAGCCAGGCAGATGGAATAATCCTTCTCAACCGTATCAAGCCTCATACCAGCTTTAAAGGAAGATATGAATCTGGCTTGTGCAAAATGCTGGCTGTGGGCTTGACCAAAAGAAAAGGCGCAGAGGAGATTCATAAGTTCGGTCCCAAGCGCCTTGCTGAGCTGGTTCCCAAAGTTGCAGATTATTTGCTCAAAAAATTTCCTGTAATTTTTGGTGTGGCGGTGATTGAAAATTATAAAGGCAAAATCGCAAAGCTTGAGCTTCTTTCCCAGCAGGAATTTTTAGAAAAAGAGCCAATGCTTTTGGAAGAGGCAAAAAAACTTCTGCCAAGAATTCCCTTTTCTGAGCTGGATGTGCTGATAGTGGATGAGCTGGGAAAAGATATAAGCGGAACAGGTATGGATACTAATGTTATAGGCAGGATTGATTTGCGAGGTGTTCCTGACCCGATGTCGCCCAGAATTCATCGGATAGTTGTGCTCAGGCTCAGCAAGCACTCAGCCGGTGGGTATGGAATAGGGCTTGCTGATATTACCACCAAGAAAGTAGTGGATAAGCTTAACTTAGAAGCAATGCGGGCAAATGCTCTTGCCAGCGGATTTGTTGAGCGGGTGCGAATTCCCATTTGGTTTGAATCTGACCGAAGGGCAATAGAAGTGGCAATAAAAACCTGCTTCTGTCCAGACCCTGAGCAACTCCGACTTATGCGGATAAAAAATACTTTGTTTTTGGAAGAATTTTGGGTAAGC
>CAZQJX010000029.1:0-11240 GCA_964592965.1 uncultured bacterium | reverse complement strand
GGTGGTGATGGTTCAGATGAAGGCGGTGGAAATCAGCCGCCGCAGGCTTATGATTCCAATGTTGAGGTTGAGGAAGGAGGAACAGTTCGTATTTATCTTTCAGCTTATGACCTAGATGGAGATGAGCTTAGTTATATCATAACGCAGAGTCCTTCTTATGGCAGTATATCAGGTGATGCGCCCAATCTGCTTTATACTGCTCCCAGCGGGTATCAGGGAATGGATTATCTCAAGTTTAAAGTAAGTGATGGCAAAGCAGAGAGCAGCGAGGCGACGATAAGGATTTATATCGGGACTTTTTGGACAGTGATGATATATATGTGCGGAGATAATGACCTAGACATAAATGCAATAGAAAATTTTAATGAAATAGAGAATATAGGAAGTAGCACTGCTGTTAAAATAGTCATTGAGCTTGACCGCTCGCAAAATGGTAGCTGGACCAATACAAGGAGGTATTTTGTCAAAAAAGATTATAATCAGAGCAGTGAGATTATTTCAGATGTGGTGGAGAGTTTAGATGAAGTTAATATGGGCGACCCGAACTCATTGAGTGATTTTGTCATCTGGGCAATCAACAACTATCCTGCTCAGAAATATTTTCTGATTATCTGGGACCACGGTGCTGGCTGGAAATGGCTAAATAATGGTGCTCAAATTCAGGGTGGATTTAAGGGCGTGGCTTATGATTGGGATAATCAATATAGTGAAAGCCAGCCACCCAATGATTATTTAACTATGAGCGACTTAAGCACTGCGCTTTCAACCGCTATCTCCAGCACAGGCATTAATAAAATCAACCTTTTGGGTTTTGATGCCTGCTTAATGCAGATGCTGGAAGTGGGCTATGAGGTTAAGGATTTTGCTCACTACCTTGTTGCCAGCCAAGAAGTTGAGCCGGCTACTGGTTGGGCTTATAGTAGCTGGCTGAATGCCCTTATGTCCAATCCAGCAATGAGTGCGGTTGAGCTGGGGAAAAATGTGGTCAACTCTTATTACTATGCGAATATGAGCTATACCTTTCCCACTCTTTCTTTGGTTGACCTTTCAAAGCTGGATGCGCTCTCTCAAAGTGTGAGCGATTTTGCAGATATGCTTTCAAGCTATATCAACACTAATAATAATAGGATTTGCAGTGCCTGGTTTTTGACATTAAAGTTTTTTGACCGTGATTTTAATGATTTAAAGGATTTTGCTAATGTGGTCAAATTCTTTTTTCCTTCAGATAACTTTGTTCAGACAAGAACGCAGGCTGTAATTGATGCGGTTGATGATGCGGTTGTTCTCAGCAAGGTTCAATCAGGCTATGAAGGATATGCTTATGGTATATCAATTTATCTTCCTTTATCTAAAAGTTATGATTCCTCTTATGCAGGCATTTCTTTTGGAAGCACGATTACTTCTTGGACAAATTTCATAGGTAGCAATTTGGTCTGTCAGGAAGATAATTATGAGGATAATGATGAGTTGGCAAAAGCGTTCAATCTATCCGATTACCCAGATGTTTGGCTTTACCAGATTAAAGGTTGTGGCGTGATTTATAATGGCGATGATGATTATTACCGGATTTATCTTCCCGCGGGCGCAAAAACTATTAATGTGACATTTTACAGCTATGACTTATACGGTGATATAGATATCTGCCTTTTAGACAGCTCAGGCAATTATGCCTGCAATGGCAGTGCTACGGATTCCTGCTCAAGACAATATGGATATGATTCTGAGGAGATTCGTTGCTCCAATTTAAATGCCAACTCTTATTATTACATTCAAGTGTTTTCTGCTGATGGAGATACTTCTAATGGAAATGTTTATGAGCTTAAATGGTCTTATGAATAAGGCAAGGGGGTAAGAGATGAAGAGGGTATTTCAGATTGCTTTTCTGCTGGCACTTTTTTCAATGATGGTGAGTGCGCAAAAGAAATGTGCAGAGACCAGCGAAAAAGCTTCAGAGCAAAAGCCTGAAGAAAAAACCGAGCTTACTTCTCAGCTCAAAAGCGTTCAAATCGGAGATATTCTTTCCCAGCCTGAAAAATTTTTAGGGAAAACTGTTATTATAGAAGGGGAATTTATGGGATGGAGCGGTGCCCAGAGCGGTCCGCCAATAACTAGAAGCGATTGGGTGGTTAAAGATGCCACAGGAGCCATTTATGTCTATGGACCTTTTCCACCAGAATGCGCACCACCATCAAAGGGGATTGGCAAAAAGGTTAAAATAAAAGGTGTGGTGAGGAAAAATACAAAAGGGCAGGTTTATATAGATGCCTTTTCAGGACTTCGTGGAAAGCCGAGATGAACACAGCTTTTTTTCTTTATCATAATCAGCCCAAGCTCTCCAACCCCGAATAAAAATTTTGCCCAGCAGGAATGAAAAATTTTTCTTTTAAGAAAAGTTTATAATTTATTAGTTTAAATTTGGCAATAAGATAATTTTTGCTTTAGGTAAAAATTACTTGGTTTGATGAAAGAAAGCAAAAATTTTAATTTTTGATTTTGAAGCTTCCGCAAAGTTTTTAATAAGCTGAGAGATTTTCTTCAGGAGCTGATTACATCAATTAATCGGTTATTGTTTTGAGGAATTAAAATATCAACTTTTAGCTCAAAAAAATAGATTTTAGAAGCTATTTATGCAAAATTGCAACAAATGAATAGTTAAAAATCTTTGATGTCAAAGCTAAATTTCTGGTTAAAAAATTGACTTTTAGAACAAAAAAGTTTAATATAATTACAGATTTATAAACAGAACTGTCCAATTTTTTTGACACTTAATGCAATTTAGGTAAAGGATAATGCGAAAAGGCAGAATTCTTCTCGTAGATGATGACCCTCAGATTCGCAGGATTTTATCTAAAATTCTGGCTCAGCTTGATTGCGATGTAAGCACTGCTCCCAGCGGTGAAGAGGCGCTTGAGCTTATAGAAAAAAATCCTTATGACTTAGTGCTTCTTGATATTCGCCTTCCGGGAATGGATGGGATTGAAGTTCTGCGAGAGATAAAAACCCGCTCTCCTGCCACATCAGTGGTTGTGATTACTGCTTATGGCTCAGTGGAGAATGCAATTAAGGCGATGAAGCTGGGCGCAGATGATTTTCTCCAAAAGCCCTTTGATACTGGTCAATTAAAAATGATTGTTATGCGTTCAATGGAGCGAAGGGAGGTGCTTGCTCCTTCCCGAGAGCCAGCCTTTACTGAGGAGCTTGAGCTTGAGCTGGTTGGAAACAGCAAGCCAATGCAGGAGCTTAAAAATATGATTGAGCGGGTTGCTCGTGTGAAGAGCACGGTTTTGATTACCGGCGAGACTGGCACGGGCAAGGAGCTGGTTGCTCGTCTTATTCATCGGTTAAGCGACCGTGCGGATAAGCCTTTTGTGGTGGTGAATTGCGCTGCTATTCCGCCTCAGCTTCTTGAAAGTCAATTTTTCGGGCACATAAAAGGTGCGTTTACAGATGCAATAGAGAGTAGACCCGGATTTTTTGAAGAGGCAAATGGCGGAAGCATTTTCCTGGATGAAATTGGCGAGCTGGACTTTAATCTTCAGGCAAAGATTCTTCGGGTATTGCAGGAAGAAAAGGTCACACGGCTCGGCTCAACCAAGCCCATTAGCATAGATGTTCGGGTGATTGCAGCTACCAATCGCAATCTCAGGCAGATGGTTGAAGAAAAGCAATTCCGCCAAGACCTTTATTATCGGCTGAGTGTTCTTCCTATAAATGTCCCGCCTCTGCGTGAGCATATAGAAGACCTGCCTTTGCTTATAAATCATATTCTTAGTAAATTGCGCAAGACCATTGACCACAATGTCGTTGGTGTAAATCCTGAATACTTAGAGATTTTGAAAAAGTATGATTTTCCCGGAAATGTTCGTGAGCTAGAGAATATTATTGAGCATTCGGTTCTTTTAGCTACTGGACCAGTGCTGACGCCGGATACACTTCCGGAGGAAATTATCCAGTCAGCAGAGATTGCAGATATAACCGCACAAACCCCGGACAAAAACTTCAGCCTAAAGAAAGCAAAGGCTCTGGCAACCGCTAAAGCCGAAGCCAGACTGATTAAAAAGGTGCTGGAAGAATGTCAAGGAAATTTTAGTATGGCAGCGAGAAAATTAGGCATATCCAGAAGCGCTCTTTATTATAAAGTGAAAAAATACAAAATTGTAATTTAAACCCTACCAAAATTTTTCTTACCTTAGATCAATATTTAAATGCTTTTATGTCTGCTTTAAATAACTAATTTTGCCTGCAAAAATTTTTCCCTGCTTTAATTCAGTATCTTATTAAACTTTTTAATAAAAACTCTTGAATTCAGATTTGAATAATAACTTCTTTATTTTCCTTCAGGCTTTTTTGGGCATAGCTGGTTAGTATAAGAGCTTTTTCTGCAAGCTTGAGCGTGCTTAAAAACTTTTTATTTTTTCGCAGGACAAGCACAGCTTCTTGGGCAAGGCTAAAATAAACATCTTGCCAGTTATCTTTGAGGTTTTCCCAGGTCCTACAATAATTCTTTGCTCTTAAAATTAAAGCCGGAAGACGCCAAAGCTGACCTTCTGCCCGATTGACCATAATCACTCCTGCAGTGCCTGTAATCCAGAGCTGGCGGAAGATTTTTTCTTCAGTGCTTCTTATATGTAGCTGGGGCGAGAAATCTATAAGCAGGTATCCGAATTGATGCGTGGTTTTAAATTTCATTGTTAAAAGAATTGTGCCTGCGCCTTCATCATTAGTGGAACCAATGGCAGATATTTTTTCAACATCGCCGAGCAGATATTGAACAAGAGCAAAAGAGCCTGATTCTTTGTCCAAAAGCCATTTTGCCGGGTCAAAATCCTGCCGGATTTTTATTGCCCGCTTAATGGTTAAGCGGAGCATTAAAACCCAGCCAATTTTTTCCTGCTCTAAAAGCTGGCGAGCCTTTTGATAAGGCTGGTAGTAAAGAAGCAGATTTCTCACCCTCACCTCTCTTTGATTTTTTTCTGCCAGAAGCTGGATTTGTCTTATCTGCTCAGATGCTTGCGCAGGTGGCATATCAACTGAAATGTGCTTTTTGTATGAAAGGCATTTCTTGGCAAGCTCAAAGCGCCTTTCAAGCGGAGCAAAAATTTCCACCAGCTCTACCGCTGGATTTTCCAGCACTTTTTCTATCTCTTCTTCGCCACAGCAAAGCTCCAGATGAGTGAGGGGATAGTTTTTATAAGCCTGTTCAAGCAGTTTCTGCTGAATTGACCCCCTGCCAACAACCGCTACCACAACAGGTTTGATTCCCAGCTCAAGCTTAAAAAGCCTTGAGAAAAACCCCATTAATCTCTCCTTAAAATTGAAGCTAAAATTGCAGTCGCATATTCTGCATCTGCTTGCTCTAGCATCTGCCTAACTATCTCAGTTTGTCTTCCGCCTTGTTCGAAAATTTCCACTGCTTCGCTCAGTGCCTGACGGATATATTCATCAGCAGTCAGAGCATAAATAATCCGCAAAGTGATTTTAATTGCTCGGGCAATTGCCTTATCATTGCGGTTCAATATCCACCAGCGAAAAGCTTTAAAAATAATTCGTGCCAGTAGCTTTGCTAGGAATTTGGGCAACTTATTCCTCCTCGCTTATTTCATCTATCCTTACCTGTCTTTTTTCACAATGAGATTTCCATATAGCCTTCCAAAACTTGATTAAATAAAGCGCATCTTCACCAGAAAGCTGGGGCTGTTTTCCTTCAATCAGGCAGTCAACAAAGTGCCAGCTGGCATCATAAAAGCTATCTGACCAGTCATCACGAATATCATCAATGGCAATGTGCCTTCCATTTTTATAAAGAATGAGCGGAGGAATCTCCATCAGCCTGCTTGTGCAACGGGTTGCGGTAATCACGCCTTCTGTGCCGGTGATTTCCACCCATTCATCAGCACCATAATACTTATGGTTCATAATTAAATTAACCCCAACATCCACTTCCCAGACGCCAATGGCACCGTTTTTATATTTCCAGCTAATAAGCGATGGGACATCAATAAGTCCAAAGGTAAAATCTATCCAAGCTTTAACCAGGTCAATATCGCCTAGAAAATATCGGGCAATGCTGAGCTTGTGATATCCATCATCATAGACACTCGGCGTTCCACCGCATTTTTCCCAGTCCAGATGCCAGAGCCAAGTTTTAAGCGGAACCCACCAGCCACCAAATCCACCGCCCAGCTTAAGATTAATTGATAAGGGCTTGCCTATCTCTCCTTCATCAAGCCATTTCTTTAGCTGACGATAAGGAGGATAAAAAAAGAAGTTCTCTGTTATCCGTAGCCAAACGCCCGCTTTTTGTGCTTCTTCAATCATCCTTTTCCCTTCTTTAATCTCGATGCACATTGGCTTTTGCAAAGAGATATGCTTTTTTGCCTGCGCACTGGCAATAACCGCAGGATAATGAAGATGATGAGGCAAAAGGATTTCAACCGCGTTTATATCAGGGTCTGAAAGAAGCTTTTCGTAGTCAGTGTAGTATTTTTTCGCTCCCCATTCTTTCTGGCGCTTTTTTGCCAGCTCCTCGTTAATATCACAAACCGCAATAAGCTCGCATTGAGGATGAGCAAGGTATCCTAAAATATTCAGGTCTGCAATTCTTCCCAGCCCAATGATGCCAAGCCTGACCTTATCAACCTTTTCCAAATTTTTGCTCCTTTTGTTTATACTGGAAAAATCTTTACACTTTTTAATTCAGCTAATCATTGATAAGAATTAATTTTAAAATAATCTACCTGCTTTTTGCTTTTAATTACTCAACTGCCACCACCAAATCCACTGCCACAGGAGCATTAGCAGGAAGAGCAATAACTCCTGTGGTCATTCTGCTGTGCTTTCCTCGCTCGCCAAAAACTTCTACCAAAAGGTCACTGGCGCCATTAGCTATTTTGGGCTGGTCAAAAAAATCAGCATCACTTGCTACCCAGCAGGTAAGCCTTAAAATCTGTTCAACTTTGTCAAGCTCAACAATAGCGCTTTTGAGAACTGATATGGCATTTAAAGCACAGAGCTTGCTTGCCTCTATGCCTTGCTCAATGCTTAGCTGACTGGATATTTTACCTTTATAAACCAGCTCATTGCCTCTGCGGGGAAGTTGACCAGAGATAAAAACAATATTACCAACCCGTGTCCAAGGCAAGTAAGAACCCATTGGAGAAGGAGCAGGCGGAAGACTCAAGCCTAATTCTTTAAGCCTTTCTTCAATCTTTCCCATATCTTACCTCCAAAAATTTTTTATTTTAAATAATACCAGCACAGCAAAACCAATCAAGCAAAGTAAATAAAAATGGAGATTTTTACTAAAATTTTTCCTTTAAAAAGCGCGGAGTCTGGGTTTAACAAAAGCACTAATTTTAAATGGAAAAATCTTTTAAATTCTAAAAGTTAACCAGATTGGATTTGCCAGCAGGAGGTTGACAAAAGGCAAATTTTGCCTATAATTTATTATGGCTTCGGGGCTCGTCTAATTGGCAGGACGCCGGGTTCTGGCCCCGGAAGTCGAGGTTCGAGTCCTTGGCCCCGAGCCAGAAAATAATTCCCGCAAGCGCGGGATGGAATAAAAAGGTGGTCCCATCGTCTAGTGGTTAGGACGCCGGGCTCTCAATCCGGTAGCGGGAGTTCGAATCTCCCTGGGACCACCAAATTTTTATTCTCAGCCCGTTTTTTTCACTCTTCCAAATTTTCTCTCAGTTTTCCATCCTTTTTATCTAACTCCATAAATGTTTTTCCCGAAGAAGAACTAATTTGAATTCAGGGCTTGGTTCTTAAATAATTTCAATTTTTAAAATATTTCTTAATTGAAGCATTAAAAGAATCTAAAGCAGTGGTAAATTTTTATTTGAAGATTAAGTTTTAAAATCCAATCATATTAAAATATGGCATTTTGATTAAAAATGCTTTTAAAAATTAAGTTCTTAAATAAGAATTTAATTTTTAATAAACCGCGGAAATTTATAAACTTACATTTTGCCTGCTTTTCATCACTTGATATGCTAAAAACTTTTTGTGCTCAATAATTCAATTACCCAGATAAAATTTGAACCTCCACAGAAACTCGTTTTTTGAATTTGCTTTTGGCTCCGCAGTCTTTACTATTTGCTTGGCTTAGGCTAGGGATTATTTTTTGGCTTAACCACCACCTGCCGAAAAGGATGAAGCCCCTGACTTTCTGTATAAACATAAGGATTATCTTTTAAGGCAAGATGGATAATCTTTCGCTCCCTTGCGCTCATCGGACCTAGCGCAACCGAGGCGCCAGTTTGTCTGACTTCTTCAGCGGTTTCATAAGCAAGCTTTTCTAAACGGGCTTTTTGCCTCTTTTTATAATCATCGCAGTCAAGCTCAATTTTTATTTTTGAGCCAGTCTGGTTTTGAAAAATCCTGTTGAGCACATATTCCAGAGCATAAAGGTTCTTTCCCTGCTTGCCGATAA
Source organism: uncultured bacterium (assembly GCA_964592965.1). Lineage (GTDB taxonomy): Bacteria > RBG-13-61-14 > RBG-13-61-14 > RBG-13-61-14 > DRUE01 > CAZKMM01. The sequence goes on along the minus strand of CAZQJX010000029.1, from coordinate 2,806 downwards.
CAAGCCCTGAGTTAATGCCGTTTATTTCAATCTTGATTTTTCCATCAGATTCCTGTGCTTGTAGAGAAAATTCTTTTTCAATTGGAAAAAAGAGAAGCAGTTTTTTAAGAATGGCTTTTGCCTGCTCAATTAACTGATTTTGTAAAGAGGGGTTATTTCCTTTTGAATCCAATGTTCTCTCCTTACTTGGTTTTTTTATTGATATATATCTGCTGGATAATTCCTATGATATTGCTAACTGTCCAGTAAAGCAGAAGTCCTGCTGGAAAATAAAGAAGCAGGAAGGTAAAAAACAGCGGGAAAAGCATCATCATTCTCGCTTGAGCAGGGTCTGCGGTTGTTGGTGTGAGTTTTTGCATTGCGTATTGGCTTAATCCCATAAGAATGGGGAGAATAAGGAGCGGGTCTCTGCTGGATAAATCTTTTATCCATAGAATCCAAGGGGCGTGCCTCAGTTCTATGCTCACAAGGAGCATTTTATAAAAGGCAAAGAAAATAGGAATTTGAATAAGCATAGGCAGGCATCCGCCCATCGGGTTGATTTTGTATTTTCTCTGAAGGGCAAGTATTTCTTCCTGCTGTTTAAGCCTGTCATCAGGATATTTCTTTTTGATTTTTTCTATTTCTGGCTGGAGCTTTTGAAACTCTTTCATAGATTTCTGGCTCTTTTGTGTGAGCGGGAACATTGCCAGTCGTAAAAGAATGGTGAGAATAACAATTGACCATCCCCAGTTATGAGTTATCCTGTTGATAAATTTAAGCGCATACATAAGCGGAAGGGCAATAGGAGCCCAAATGCCATAATCAATGGCGCCACTGAGGCTGGCTCTGACTTTTTCCAGCGACTCTTTTTCCTTGGGACCAAAATAAAGCTCAAGCTCTGCCAGGCATTTTTTGGAAAGGATGCGAGCAGAAGGTTGGGTGGTAATTTTCAGAGAGTATTCTTTAGAAGCTTTTTTCTTTTTGAGAAGCTCCTCAGGACCGCTGTAAAAAGCAAGCGCAGAAAAGGGTGCATCTTTAGGAGCAAGGAGAGCGGAGAGGAAGTAGCTATCAGTAAATCCAGCCCAGTCAGCGATTTTTTCAGAGTGGGGCTTTTTATTGAGCTCTTTAAGATGAACTTTGACCAGTTTTTTTCCAGTGTAGATAATTGGTCCGTGAAAATTTATTCTCGCCAGCCTAGAAAGGGGCTCAAAAATAAAGCTCAGCTCAAATTCCACTGCGCTTTTTTTAGGGTCTGGCTCAATGCCATAATATCTAATTTCAAGGTCAGCACGATACTGGTCAGGATAAAAAGTATAAACCTTCTCCAAGCGAATCTTATCTGAAAGCTGAACATAAAAGACCAGAGTTTTCTTATCATCAAATACCTTGATTTTATCCGCATCAACTTTCCAGATGAGATTTTCTCCCAGCTCGCTCCCGTTCAGAATAATTTTGGTGCGAAGGGGTGGCTTGGATTTTAGCTGTGCGGGGATTAAATCAACAGGCTTGGGTCTGAATTTGGGCACACGCTTAAACGGTGGCCAGCGAAGACTGATTTCATAGGGAAAATAAACCCTGTCCTTATAATTCAATAACTTCCAGCTAACAGGAACCGCACCTTTGTTGGTAAAAACTATTTTATAAAGTGGGCTTTCAACTTCTACCTCTTTTTCTGGAATTTGTTTGCCCACAGCCTCCTTAATTTTCTCAGCGCTGATTTGAGCTGGCTTCTTCTGCTTTGCTGGAGCAGGCTTTTTGGCTAATTTTTTCTCAAGAGCGGGTTTCTGCGCAGGCTTTTTAGGTGGCGGAGCCTTCTTTCCTAAAAAATACATCCAGCCGAAAATGACAATGATGGAAAGAATCATAAAAATGATAAAATTTCGCTCTAATACTGGGTCTCTTTCTTCCATTTTTTCACCTGAGAACTAGGGAACTGGGTCATAACCTCCGGGATGAAATGGATGACAGCGAAGAATCCTTTTTAAAGCGAGCCAGCTCCCTTTGAAAAATCCATATTTTTCTATTGCCTCTAGCGCATACTGCGAGCAGGTTGGATAAAACCGACAATTAGAACCTAAAAGAGGCGAAATAAACCTCTGATAAAACCTAATTACAACCAGAGCCAGCCTCTTCAGCATCTTTTAACCTCTCAGCTTCTTTTTCAAATCCTTTCCAGAGCTCTTTTTCAACCTCTTGATACTTAAGCTCCTCAGCCCCAGGATAGGCAACAAAAATAATATCAATCCCAAAACTGTCCCTAGCAAGTGCAGAACTGAAAAGAGCTTTAATCTTCTTACGATTAAGCCTGAAAAATTCTCTAATCAGCCTTTTTGCCCGATTTCTTTTAACCGCCTTTTTTATCTTAGAAGAAACAACCGCTGCTAGCCTGATAGTTTGCTCATCTTTTATTAAATAATTAACAAGAAAATGCTCGGTGCGAAATCTCTTTCCCCTCTCTTTAATTCTTTCGAAATCTTTTTGCAAACGAATGCGGTCTTTTTTGCTCAGCCCGAATTCAGGCATTTATCTTTTGCGAGGAGTTGACACAGTGAGCCTATATCTTCCTTTTTGCCTTCTTCTTTTTAAAACCCTTCTTCCGCCTTTGGTTTTCATTCGGGCGCGAAATCCATGAGTGCGTCTTCGCTTGATATTATGAGGCTGATATGTTCGCTTCATCTCTTTGGCTCCCGCTTAAGTTTTGGTTTATTTTACCGAATTTTTCTTTAAAAGCAACCTGTGCATACCTTTGAGAGGTCTTTCTCATCAAAAGATGATTTGGGGGTAAAAAATGGAATGGACATTGGATAAAAGAGCAGAAGCATCC
>CAZQJX010000028.1:18655-23375 GCA_964592965.1 uncultured bacterium | reverse complement strand
TTGCAGGAGCAAACGCTGTTGGCTTGGGGCAGGAGTTTGCCGGAATTGTCGGCACAGCGGTTTTCCGCACCTTTGAGCTGGAAGTTGCACGCACCGGGCTGGGATTGGAGCAGGCGGTTAATGAGGGATACGATGCCGAGAAGGTCATTATCCACCATCCCAGCAGAGGGCATAATTTCCCCGGCTCAAAAACCATCACTGTTAGCTTTATTTTTGACAAAGCCAGTGGAAAGCTCCTCGGCGCACAGATGGCAGGTGAAGAAGGAGTTGCCAAAAGAATAGATGTTATTTCTGCCTGTCTTCACAAGGGAATGACAGTTGAGGAGGTCTCTCAGCTGGATTTAAGCTATGCACCGCCTTTTGCACCTGTCTGGGACCCGATTCTTGTCTGCGCCAATCAGGCAAAAAAGATGATTTAAAGCTGGAATAAATCAACCAGCAGAATTTTTCCTTTGCTCAAAATGCATCATCTTTTGAAAATTTTGAGGTAAATTTCATCACCTACTCGGTCCTGGTTTTTATCTTCGCTCCATACGACCACCACGCGGTTGTTTTTATCAACCGCGATTGCTGGTGTGATAGAATTTCCTTTAGTATCGCTTAGCCCCTGGATAAGGCTTGAACCGCCAAGGTCTAGCCAGCTAAAACCGCTGAAGTATTTGAGCTTAATCTGGCTCGCAAGACCATATAAAGATTCGCTCCATACAACTATCGGGTCATTATAAAAGTAAATTTCCATTGAAGGAGAGTGAGCCGAGCCTGAGCCAGATATACAGCCCCCACTAGCAGAGCCTGCGAGTTGCTTAAAAGAATCACTTCCGATGCGCCAATATTTAAGGCATATATCTGAGCGGTTATTTCTTTTCTTTTCCCAGGCAACAAAGATTTTATCTGAACTTACTGCCAGTGTTGGTTTTATAGCAAATCCCTTTCCAGAAATACCCCATCCACTGGCAGAGCCTGCAATCTCCTGCCAACGGGTGTTTTTCCATTCCAGCGCCTAAGATGAATTTCCCAGTTTGCACCAATCTTTTGTTCCCAGGCGACCACAATTCTTCCATCAGGCATAAAAGCCACTTGGCAGTTTTGGCTTGCTCCTGGGCTTCTGCTTACTCCTCCGCACCAAGCAGAGCCAGCCAGCTCCTGCCATTTTCCTGCTGACTGTGCTTGTTCAAAGCAGAAAAGGAAGAAAATTAAAGCCAGCCATTTTGTTTTCATCTCTTAATCAATATATCTGATTGAGGAAGAAAAAGTCAAAAAATTTATTCAAAATGATATATCTTATATAGACCATTTGCGGAAAAGTAAAAAAACAGCTCAATAAAATTTTTTCTTGACTAGGCACGCAGATTTTTAATATCTTTGTAAAAAAGTCAAAAGGGAGAGGAGCAGATGAAAAATAGGGTTATTTTTAAAATCAGCCTGCCTTTGGTTATTTTGCTGATGTTCTTGTCTGCTTGTAATAACCGAAGGGTTTGTTTGCGTCTGAGCCTAGACCTTACCAAGGAGCCATTCGGTGCAACAGATATAAATGCGATTAGCGGGAATCAGGGATTGACAATTGCGGTAAATGACCGAGGCACAATCACTCTTTTTAAATTTCCCAACCCAAGCTACTATGACCAGCTCAAATATATGACCACAGAGCGCACTGCGCCCAATCTGGGTGCGCTGGCTAATGAGGGGATTTTTGCAGGAATTTATTATCAGCTGGATTCAGAGCAGGGATTTTTCTGGCTGAGAGAGCTTGACGCGGAGCAGGAATATTTAAATCCTTACTCAGTGGCGATAAAGACGAGCTATACTCATTCACAGCTTGGCTGGAAAATTGTTCAGCTGGACTGGGTTGAGCCGAAAAAAGATGTTTTCTGGAGACATTATGAAATCAAAAATCTTCCTTCCAACCTGAAAAAGCTCAACCTCATTATTTACGCTAATTTTGCTCCGCAGGTGTCAAAATGGCAGTGGATTCCTTTAAAAGACTGGTGCCTTGATAGTAGGAGCAAATCTCATCTTTTATGGCTGGACGATGTAGGAGCATTTTTGCAGTATAAAGAGGGAAGGGATTTTTCTACTAAAAAGCCGAGTGCGATTTATCTGGTTTTTGGCAGTCTTCAAACGCCCAGCTCCTATCAGGCAGGCTATGATAGCAAATGCGCACTCAGGCGAAGCCCAAAAGACCCGTTTTTGCTGGCAGAGAAAGGAGAATTTCCTAATTCTAAATCTGCCAGCGGAAAGGTCAGCGCAGGAATAAGCATAAAATTAACTCCTAGTGCAAGCGGAAAGGCAAAAGCAAGCTTTGTGGTGGCAGTTGCAGGGAATAAAGAGAAAGCAATTGAGCTTTTTAAAGAGGCGAAAACTCAGGGGGTCAAAAAGGCATTAAATCAAACTGAGAGCTACTGGAAGAATCTTGTTAAAAAGGTTCCGCTTCCTAAAACTGAAAATAAGCGAATTAAAGAGATGGCGCTCAGGTCTGTAATCACGCTACTTTTGGGCGTGTGCAGAGATAGCGGAGCAATTGTTGCTTCTGCCTCTGCTCAACCGCCCTATGGTGAGGACTGGCCTCGTGATGGTGCTTATATTAATGAGGCGCTTTTAAAAGCAGGATTTTTAGAGCTGGTAAAAAGGCATAATTTGTTTTATACAAAAGTGCAATCTCAGCCATCAAACAAAATAACCTTTGTTCCTTTAGGGAATTGGGCAACTAATTATTATGCAGATGGAGTGCCAGCTTTTCCCTTTATCTGGTGGGAGATTGACGAGACCGCTTTTGCTATCTGGACGCTTTACCGCTACTACGAGGAGAGCGGAGATTTGGATTATTTAAAAGAAGCATATCCTACCATCAAGCGTGCGGGAGATTTTCTTGCAGATTTTCGCACCAGAAGCGGACTGGCTAAAAAAGCCTATGAGACTGATATTCCGTTCAAGCAGAGCACCATCAGAGGAACGCTCTGTTTGTATCTCGGGCTTAAATATGCGATTAAGTCAGCTCAAGCAGTGAAGGATACCAGCTCGCTCAATCGCTGGCAGGATGTGCTTGAGGAGCTTGAGGCTGTTCTTGTGCAAAAGTTTTATGACCCTGAATGCAAAAGATGGACAAGCCTTCCCAAATATAAAGGTAGATGCGATAAAGGCAATGCTGAATATAACTCTGCACTTCTTCTCTGGCCCGCTGAGCTGGTGGATTATGCTTCCGAGCAGGCAAAGGATGCTGGTGAAGATTTATGGAAGTTTTTGGAGCCGAGCTTTAATGGAAAGAGAACAGCCGGGTCCTATGAGCCCTATGGAATTCTAAGTCTGGCAAAACTCTGGAAGAGCGAGCCTGAAAAAACAGAGCTACTTAAAAAGGCGCTGAACTGGGAAGCAACTGTGCCTGCTACCAAAACAGGTCATCTGGGAGAGGTGTGGTTGATAGTGAATGGAAAGGTCTCTGCTGGAGAAGCACAGCCCCAGCTCTGGCACCACGCCCTGTTTTATCTTTCTGCTCTAGAAATTTACGGTGTAGAAGAATAAGAACTAAAATAATCTGCACTGCTCGCAGTTTAAAATAGATTTTTTTATCTCAATATAAAAATTTCTCTTTACAAAAATTTTAAAGAGCAGGATAATGATTTTGGAAAAAGCCCGAAAGGAGGAGGGGCGTTGCAGGAGTTAAAATATGACCCGGAGCTTTGCGCTGAGTGTGAAAGCATAGATTGTCTTACCAAATGCCAATATATCAAGCTGGATTTGGAAGAGGCTCGCAAGGAGCGGGAAAAGATTATCAACGGCGAGCGCTCCCGTGTGCTTGAAGAATGCGTTACCTGTTATGCTTGTGAGGAGTATTGTCCTTACGGCAATCATCCCTTCTTTTTACTGGTTGAGCGTCAGGAGGAGCTGGGAGTATATCCTGCTCCCCAGCCTGTCACCAAACAACAGCTTAAAATGATGGCGCCGAGAGGAAAGATTGCTCCGATGAAGGTAAAAAAGCCTTTAATCAATCTCTGCTATTTTCCTATGCTTACGGGCTGTATTCGTGGAAAGCTTTTTGAAGGAGCAAGCGTGATTGTTGGTAGCGATATTTTCTGCAATATTATGTGGCTTCATTTTGGAAAGATGAGTGCGATAAAAGAGCGTCTGCCAATGGCTATTGAGAATATCAAAAAGTATTATCTTGATGAAAGCGATGTTGACGAGATTATTTGCTTTCACGATGAATGTTATGGTGCTTATACCAAGCTGGCGCCTGCTTACGGGATAGAGGTTCCTTTTAAACCTATTCATCTTTTTGAGTATCTTGCAAAAAGGCTTTATGAGCTTCGCGACCAAATAAAGCCGATTAATGCTGTGGTTGCTTATCAAAGACCCTGTTCCAATCGGCTGGTGCCAGAGACCCAGCACTGGGTAGATGAAATTTTTAAACTTATTGGTGCGAAGCGAGCGGAGCGTGAATATGATGGTGAGAACGCTCTTTGCTGTGGCTTGATGTTCAGGGCTGAGCAAAGAGATGAGCTGGCAGATGAGGTTCAGGAAAAGAATGTTGAGGATATGAAAAAGGCAGGAGCTAAATACTGTGTTTTTAACTGCCCTGTATGTTTTTTCACATTAAGCGACCTTGTTAAAGAAAAAGGAATGACGCCTATTTTAATGAGCGAACTCTGCCAGATTGCCTTAGGAGAGGGGTTTGAATGGTGAAAGATATTGGAGAGGTAGTCAAGAAGTTAAAGGAGATTGTGGG
>CAZQJX010000028.1:0-18555 GCA_964592965.1 uncultured bacterium | reverse complement strand
GATATGAAGCGGATGAACCGCATTATTGAGGTGAATGAAAAAGCCAGATACGCAATTGTAGAAGCTGGCGTTTCCCAGGGAATGCTTCAGGCATATTTAAAAAAGCATTATCCTTTGCTCAAGCATTCTGTTCCAGATTCTCCGCCTATTGCTACCATTGCGGGAAATGTTTGCATTCACGGCTCTGGGCATTTATCTGCGCTGGGCGGATTTCATTCTGAGATGCTCAACGGGCTTGAGGTGGTTCTGCCCACAGGAGAGGTGGTCAGGTTGGGCTCCTGCTCGCTCTCTCCTTATTGGTTTTCTCGTGCACCGCTTCCTGACCTATGCGGATTATTTTTGGGCTGGCTGGGAACAACAGGCATAATCACCAAGCTGGCTATAAAGCTTTATCCGGCAAGGCAGTTTAATGATGTGGCGGTTTTTATAACAGAAGACCCAGAGATTGCTATGGATGCTATTCTCAGAATCACCCGCACCGCTCTGGCAGAGGATGTGCTTGCCAGTATATCTCCCAAGCCTGACTGGGTGGCAGGTTTTCAGCTAATAAGTGTGGCTTGGAGCGCAGAGACAAAAAAAGAGCTTATTTTAAAGCGGGATTTAATTCGCCAGTCTGTCTGGGAGCTTATTGAAAAAAAGGTTGGTGGATTTATGCCTCTGGGTCCTGATTTGAAGGCAAGGTTTATGGAAGCGCCTCAATCTCAGCTGGCAAGATTTGCTGATGTTAAAAAGGGTGGTGGGTTTGAGTATGTGGGTGCGATTATGCCTGTTACGCTTTTTGCTCAGGCAACGAGATTAGGAGAGGAGATTGGGGAGAGGCTCGGCGTGGCTTATTCTCTTGGTGCAAGGATTATTGGCTTGGCGCATTGTATGATGTACTTTTTTGCTTATGCTTTTAACCGAGCAGACCCTGAAGATATTAAGCGGGCGCAAAAAGCACTTGAGGAGACCAATGAAAAGGTTTTAGAGCTGGGCGGAATTCCTTGGAAAGCAGAGGAGCCTGCGCAGAGATTAATAATCAAAAAGATGGATAAAGGGGCATTTGAGCTGATGAGGCGGATTCGCCAGCTTCTTGACCCAAAGGGAATAATGAATCCGGGTAATTGGGAGATTTAATGATGGAGTATCAGGAGATTTTGCACAGGTGCTTTCGGTGCGGTTATTGTAAGTTTCCGAGCGGGTATCAGGATTTAAACTGTCCCAGTTATTTGAGATACAGATTTGAAACTTTTTCCCCTGGGGGAAGAATGTGGCTTTTAAATGCTTTGGTCAAGGGTGAGATAGAGGCATCATCTAGACTGGCGCAGATAATGTTTTCCTGCGCCAGTTGTGCCAACTGCGTTGAGCATTGTGTTTTCCCCAAGTTTAAATCTGACCTTCTTAATGCCTTTATAGCTGGAAGAGCAGAGCTGGTGAGTCAGGGCATTGTTCCTGCAGAGGTGCGGGACTTTTTCAAGGCAATTTATATGTATGGAAATCCTTATAAGCTTTCTGCAAAGGAGCGAGCTCGCTGGGCAGAGAGATTGGGTGTTGAAAAATTTGATGGCTCGCAGGAGTTTCTCTTTTATATAGGCTGTGCTGGCTCTTATGATGAGCGGGGAAAGAAGATGGCGCAGGCAACCGCAAAACTTTTTAAACAGCTTGGAATATCTTTTGGAATTCTGGGCGAAGAAGAAAGGTGCGATGGAAATGAGGTTTTATCTATGGGTGAGAAGGGATTGTTTGAAAAGCTTGCTCAGGAGAACATCAGCCAGTTTAAGAATTTAGGGGTTAAAAAGATTATAACGCTTTCTCCTCATTCTTATAATGCTTTTAAAAACGAGTATCCAAAATTTGGTGGAAATTTTCAGGTATTTCATTACAGCCAGATTTTGGCGATGCAGGTTGGCAAATTAAATTTTTCCAGCCAAGATAAAAAAATTCGCACAACCTTTCACGACCCGTGCTATCTTGGAAGGCACAACAAAGATTATATGACCGCAAGGCTTGTTCTGGCGCAGATTCCTTTGGTGGAGCTGGTGGAGATGAATAGAAGCAAAGCAGATGCTCTTTGCTGTGGCGGGGGCGGGGGAAATTTTTATACAGATTTGATTAAAAGCGGAAAAGACCATCCTTCAAGAGTAAGAATAAAAGAAGCACTTGCCAGCGGTGCACAGATTTTAGCAGTTGCCTGCCCCAAATGCGCCAAGATGCTGGAAGATGCAGTTAAAGCAGAATCCGCTGAAGATAAAATTAAAGTTATGGATTTAGCTGAAATTGTTCTTAACAGTTTAAGCTAAAAAGCCAGCTAGCTATTTTTTTCTTTTTCCTTCCCAAAGCAATAATCTCTTCCATTGGATGCTGACGGTTTAAGAGGTTTTCTTTGGGGCAAGGAGTTTCATCTCTCCTTCCATTACCAGCTCCGCGCGCTGATTTCTCCATTCCAGCTTCATTATAACAAGATTTTTCTCAAAGATTATTCCACTAACAGTAGCGGTTGCAGTGATAGTATCTCCGATTTTTACAGGCGCCTTGAACCTAACCCATCGCTCAAGAGCAATTGTTCCCGGACCCGGAAGCTTCATTCCCACAACAGGAGCGATCAAGCCTTCAATCAGCCCGCCGTGAGCAATTCTGCCACCAAATCTGGTGGTTTTAGCATATTCTTCATTGATATGGATGGGATTGAAATCACCTGTTAAGCCAGCATAAAGAACTACATCTGCTTCAGTAATGGTTTTGGTGTGAGATGCACTCTCGCCAATTTCCAGCTCATCTATGGTTTTTCCCAATTTCAGCTCCATTTTTTCTCCTCCTAAATATTCAGGATTTTGCGGGTGTCTTCAACGCTTGCTACTTCTTTACCGAGCGCCTCAACAATCTTTACTGCCTGTTCAACCAGCTCTGCATTTGATTTTGCCAAAACCCCTTTGCGCAGATAGATATTATCTTCAAAGCCAACCCTCAAGCCACCGCCTTCAGCAACAGCAACTGCGCCGAGCCGAAGCTGATGCCTACCAATTCCAATCACCTGCCAGACAGAGTTTTCTGGAAGCATATTTTTCATCATTAACAAAACCTTGCTTTCTGGTGGTGCACCGCCTGCAACTCCAAGAACAAAAGAGAATCTATAAGGCTCATCAGCCAGTCCTGCATCTATAATCCATCGCTTGACATTGCCAATCATTCCCAAATCATAGATTTCAAATTCAGGCTTTACACCAAGCTCTTTCATTTTTCGGGCAAACATCTCCATTATATCTGGCGTGTTGGTAAATAGCTTTCTTCCGAAATTCATAGAGCCTGCATTTAAAGAAGCAGAATCTGGGCGAAGCTCCTCCACTGCTTTTAAGCGTTCTTCTGCGCCTAAGCCAAGCGTGGTGGCGCCCCCACCTGTTGTAATTTGAATTACAATTGGACATTTTTCACGAATCAGCTCAATATACCTTCTGAAGACCTCAACATCTGAAGTTGGCTTGCCAGTTTCAGGGTCTCGGGCGTGAAGATGAACAATGCTTGCTCCTGCTAGAAAGCTCCGATAGGTCTCTTCTGCCACTTCTTCAGGGGTGATTGGAAGATAGGGAGTATCTTTGCGGGTGGGAATGGAACCAGTAGGAGCAACCGTGATAATAACCTTGTTTGCAAGCTCGCTCATTCTTGTTCTCCAAAGGTTTTTAAGTTTTGTTTTAGTCTCATTGGTTTGGCGAAAAAGCCATTAATCAGCCTTTTGCTATTCCTTTTTGCCCTGCTTGGCGGATTTTATCAATTCGCGCGCGATAATCAGCTTTTGTATCTCTGTTGTTCCTGCACCTATTTCCAAAAGGCGAGCATCACGATAAAGCCGTTCTATGGGGTAGTCTTTCATATAACCGTATCCGCCGAAAATCTGAAGCGCATCGTGAACCGCCCGCTGAACCATTCTGCTAGCAAAGTATTTGATCATTGACGCTTCTTTGGTCACCTTCATTCCTTTTTGAACCATCCAGACAACCTTATAGGCATAGGTGCGGGCAATTTCCACACCTGTGGCAATTCTGGCGAGCTTTTCCCGAATGAGCTGAAAATCCGCAATTGGTCTTCCAAACTGGGTGCGTTCAATTGCATATTTTAATGCATAATCTAGCGCTGCCTGAGCAATGCCAATACTGCTGAAAGGAGTTAGCGCCCGCTCAACATCCAGTGATTCAAACATCTGATAAAAAGCCCTTCCCGGCTCGCCCAGAACCTGCTCATCTGAAACGCAGACATTATCCAGAAAAATCTCTCCTGTTGGCGAGCATCTACCGCCCATTTTGTCAAACTTAGGACCTGTGCTCAGCCCCTCCATTCCTCTTTCAAGGATAAATGCGGTTCCGCCTTCAAGCCTAGTTGTGCCCGGCTCGCGGGCAATGACAATAAAAAACTCTGCAACTGGAGCATTGGTAATGAAGGTTTTTTGACCGTTTAATATCCAGTGATTTCCATCACGCACGCAGGTGGTTTTGATGCCGAGCGCATCAGAGCCTGCTCCCGGCTCTGTAAGCGCCCAGCTGGCAAGAACTTCTCCTCGGCAAATGGGCGGAAGGTATTTCTTTTTTTGCTCTTCGGTGCCGAATTTGTAAACATTGTTGGCAAAGATAAGGTCTGCTGCGTTCACGCTTAAATTAAACCCAAAACAGGCACGGACAAATTCTTCATAGATAATAGCTTTGGCAAAAAGGTCTCCACCAGCTCCGCCATATTCAGCCGGAAGATAAGAGCCAATAAATCCCAGCTCCCCTGCCTTTTTGTAAATATCCCAAGGGAATTCCTGTTTCTCGTCCAATTCTCGGGCACGAGGCTCAAGCTCTTTTTCGCAGAATTTTCTCACCTGCTCCTTTAAAAGCAGATGCTCCTCTGAAAGACTAAAATCCATTTCCCTGTCCCCTTATCAAGGGGCTGAATTTTATCTTCCCAAAATCTCCCGTGCGATAATCAGCTTTTGTATCTCCAGCGTTCCCTGAGCAGCTATCCAGGCAAAAGCATCTCGCAAATACCGCTCTGCATCCCAGTCCCTATCCGCACCATATCCGCCTAAAACCCTGCTGGCAAGGCTTGTTGCCTTAACTAGCACCTCTCCTGCGAACATCTTTGCCATTGAGGTTTCTTTGCGATGCTCAACCTCTCGTTCGCTTAAAACCACAGCTCTATAAGCCAAAAGCCTTGCTGCCTCAAGCTCTGTTGCCAGCTCTGCCAGCGGAAAGCTGACCGCCTGATAGCTTTTAAGAGGAGCTCCCATAACTTCACGCTCCCGGGCAAATTTAATTGCCAGCTCAAGCGCGGAGCGGGCAAGACCAATGTATCCAAAAGCAAGGCTTATACGGGTATTGTTAAGAACTTTAAGCGCAAGCCTAAGCCCCTCTCCTTTTTTGCCAATGCGGTTTTCCTTGGGAACTTTTAGGTTTTCCATTTTAAGGTCATAAGCACGATGACCCCGCAGACCAAAAAGCGGGCAGTGCCTTTCTAGCTTGAGCCCGGGCGTGCCCTTCTCAACAATAAAACAGCTTATTCCCCTTCCACCAGCGCTCGGGTCTTCAGAAGCAAAAAGTGCAAATAAATCCGCCATATCTGCAAAGGTAATCAGGCGCTTTTTGCCGTTTAAAATAAATGCGTCTTCAACTTCCTCTGCAGTGCTTTTCATTCGGGCAGGGTCTGAGCCAGGACCTTCATCAGTTAAGGCATAACAGCCAATTTCTCCCTGCGCCAGCCTTGTGAGAAAGCGCTTTTTTTGCTCCTCAGTTCCGCCAAGTTTAATCACATAAGTGTAAAGCTGGGCTATTTCTAAGAAAGGAATCAGGGCAGGACAAACAGCGCCGATTTCTTCAGCAATAATGCAAACTTCTATTTTTCCCAGCTCAAGCCCGCCGTATTCTTTGGGAATGCTCAGCGCAGTTAAGCTGAATGGCGGTTTGACCAGCTTTTCAATTAAATCTTTGGGAATGCGGTCTTTTTCATCAATTTCTTTCACTCTTGGAAGGATATGCTCTTTTGCCAGTTCCCGATACTTTTCCCGAAGCTCAATTTGCTCTTTTGTGTAAAAAGTTTCTGCCATTTTTCTTCTCCTTTCTTACTCATCAATTACTCGGAAATAAAAGTCGTTTATGTTTCCGTGCCTTTTATCTCTGAAGGCAACTTCTACTCTTGTTCCCGGTTTGGCTTTGGTGACATCTTCCATTTCAATTTGTGCCATCATTAAAAAATCCGTGCCATCAAGCCTGATATATGCAACAATAAAAGGAACTCGCTTGATAAAGACACTGGTGGAAAAATGCTGAACAGTGCAGGCAACTATTGTTCCTTTGCCAGAAAGCTCCACCCACTCGGTTTCCTCATAACAGCGGGGGCAGGCGTGCCTGGGCGGGCAATATACCCGACCGCATTTTTTGCACTTGGCGCCAAAGATTTTTTTGTTTTTCATAATCTCGCGGAAGAACCTGCTTTGTTTGCCATAAGAGTATTTGTAAAAAATTTCCATTTTATCTGGGACTTCAAAGGGAGCATCAGGAGGAGGCTCGGTATCAAATTCTTTGTCATACCAGGGTCTGAGCTTATCTTCAGGAACTCCTATCTTATTTGACCAGTAACGATAAAACTCGTCTTTCAGCTCCTGCATTTGTTTTTTTCTTTTCTCGTCCATTTGCTTTCCTTTCTTTTTGGGCTTTAATTTAATCTTTTCTTTCAAGAATTGCGACCACTGTCCAAGAGCAGAGCGTTCCGCCAATGGATTGAACCAGTCCTTTTTGGGCATTGGGCACCTGTCGCTCGCCAGCTTCTGCGCGCAGGTGCTGGACGATTTCTGCGGTCTGCATAATTCCAGTGGCACCAACCGCATGACCGCATCCAATAAGTCCACCGCTCATATTTACTGGAAGTTTGCCATCAGGCCAGACCGTGCCATCATCAATAAGCCTTCCGCCTTCACCTTCTTCGCAGAAAAAGCAATCTTCATAAGCCATAATTTCAGTGCCAGTAAAAGCATCGTGAAGCTCAGCAATATCTATTTCCTCAAGAGGATTTTTAATACCAGCCATTTGATAAGCTTTTTTAGCAGCTTCTCTGCAACCGTGAAACTGAGCAATGCTTTCGCGGTTTCCGGGAAAAACCCAGTCAAGAGCAGCGCCCAAGCCAGTAATCCAGATAGGTGGCTTTTTAAGGCTCATCTGGCGCACCTTTTTTGCACTTGCCAGAATAACGCAAGCAGCGCCCTCGGTATAGAGGCAATTATCAAGGCGTTTAAACGGGTCAACAATTTTAGGAGAGTTAAGAACATCTTCAACCGTGATTTTCATTCCTGATTGCGCAAAGGGATTTTTCAAAGCATTGCCGTGGTTTTTTACGCTGACCTTTGCCATCTGCTCCTCAGTAGGTCCGCCAAATTTTTCAATATGAGCAATTACTGCCAGAGCAAATCCACTGGCAGCGGTTCTGCCGGTGGGATTATCATAGGTCATATCTGAGGTATAGAGAATAGCGCGCAGAACCTCAGGCACAGCTGCACCAGAGAAATAATCAAAACAATCTGCGCATTTCTCCACTCCCATCACTAAGACAAGGTCATAAAGCCCGCTGGCAACCTCTGCATAGCCAATGCGAAGAGCGCTTCCACCTGTTGCTCCACCGGTATTGACCCGAACCGCAGGTCTTGGCGGAAGACCAAGATAGTCATGAACAAAGGCATCTGGCTGATATTGGCGCTGGAAAAAGTCGTTGTAAATGCCATAAACCGCACATTCAATATCTCTGGGTTCTATCCCTGCATCCTCAACTGCCATTAAAAAGGCATCATAGGCAAGCTCATAATAGGTTTTATCTGGATGCCTGCTACGAAAAGGTGTCATTCCCCAGCCAATAATTGCTACATCAGACATTTTCCCCTCCTTTATTTACTCAAAAGAGAGATTTCCTCGCAAAAGCCTGCGGGCAATAACCAGCCTTTGAATCTCGCTAGTTCCTTCAATTATCTTGAAAAGGCGAAGCTCTCGGTAATATCGCTCCACTTTGGTTTCAACCATATATCCCATTCCGCCGTGGATTTGAAGCACTCTGTCAACTACCCTGCAAGCCATTTCACTGGCATAAAGCTTGACCATTGACGCAAGAGCAGGCTCGCGCTCACCAGCATCATAGCGAAGGCAGGCATCTATGAGCATAGATTCTGCAGCATAAATCTCTGTTGCACTATCCGCCAGCATCCATTGAATAGCCTGAAATTCTGCAATGGGCTTTCCAAATTGCTTTCTAAGCAGAGCATACTCTCTGCCCATTTCTAAGAGTTTTTGCGCAAAGCCTATACAGCTGGCAGCTAGATTTAATCTGCCTATATCTAGGGTTTTCATAGCGATTCTGAAGCCTTCGCCAACTTCTCCCAAGACATTTTCTTCAGGCACCCTTAAATCTTCAAAAATCACCTCTGATTGAATGGATGTTTTGCTACCCATATGCTGATGAATCCTTCCAATTTTCAAGCCTGGAGCGCCTTTTTCAACAATAAAAGCGGTTATTCCGCCCCGAGCTCGCTTCTCTTTATCTGTGAGGGCAAGCACTATGTAAATATCTGCAAAAGGACCGTTGGTGATAAAATGCTTTAATCCATTGATTACCCAGTGTTTTCCGTCTTTAACAGCAGTAGTTGATATAGCGGAAGCATCAGAGCCTGCACCCGGCTCAGTAAGGCAGAAAGCGGTCATTTTTTTTCCACTGGCAATATCAGGAAGGTATTTTCTTTTCTGCTCCTCAGTTCCTGCAAGAAGAAGTGGCTGGGAGCCCAAGCAATTATTAACAGTGATCAGGCTTCTAAAAGCAGGATGAGCCCAGCTGAGCGCCTTGGCAACAAGGCAATAGCCCAAGGCGCCTATACCCAGCCCGCCGTATTCTTCGGGAATGGTCATTCCGAACAAGCCGAGCTGACGGCATTTTTCAACAACTTCCTCTGGAATCTTTCCCTGCTCTTCAATGAGGTCATCAATTGGTTCGCATTCTTTTTTGACAAATTTTTTAATGGTTTCAACGAACTGGAGGATTTCCTCAGGAATAATCGGCTTATACATCTTTTTTCTCCGCAGGGTGAAAAATTTTTAATTTTTTATTTAGCAGGTTGGGCGGGGAATGTCAATAAAAAGCGGGTCTGGGTAGAAATAAATGACATTTTGGTGGGTTTTTGTTCAGTGTTTTGCTGGGCTGAAAAATTGCTTTAAAAGACCATCGCCAAGATATTTTTTAATTTAATCAAAAGGTTAGAGGAATAGGGTGATTTTTCTTTTTCAAACATTTTTCCATTGATGAAGGAGAAAAAGGAGGAGATGGATGTTTGGATTTGGAAAATGGAAAAAGCAGGTTAAAGAGCTTGAGTTAAAGCTTCGCAGAACTCAAGAGTTCATTACCGATATTCTCACCTACAAAGCAGGAGAGAAACTGCAGAGCATAAGTTCTTCTCCCAATCCCTATGATACAAAGGAGAAGCTGGTCAGTGAGCTGGTTAAGAAATATAAAGGTTATGCCCGCTATGGAAATCAGCTCATTCAGCGGATAGTTGATACCCGTGCTGCTTTTACAATGGCGGGTGGGCTTAAGGCAGTTGCTAAGGACCCTGAAAGATACAGAGCAGAGCTGGAATTCATTCAAAGGTTTATTGATTTAAATGAGCTTGATGGTCAATTTGGTCAGCAGTTGGCGGTGGAAAAGGAGCTTGAAGGGCAGATTCTTCTTGTGCTTGATTGGGATTCAGAGCAGAACAATGCCCGAGTAAAGTTTATTTCTTGGAATGATACGCACTATCAGGTTGAGTATCAGGACGATTTTTATCATCGGATAGAGCGGATTACATATCGTTCTCCTCATACTGATCAGGAAATAGAAATTCCAGCAGAGCGTGCGGTTTTTATTAAATTCAATGCCCGCATTAACAGCCGAGAGGGTGTTCCCACATTGAGCGGGCTTTTGCAGGAAGCTGAGGATATTGATAAGGCTCTCAGGGATTGGCGAAAGCTCAACCAGTATTTTGCATCTCCCACTCCGTTTTTCCGCACCGAGGATATGCAGGAGGCAAAGGAGCTTTATGAACAGCTTTTAAGTCCCGGGGTCAACTGGCGCATAGGCAAGGTATTTGCTGGTCCGTGTGATTTCCAGCTGGTGGAGATGAGTGGGGCTGGTGCTGATAGCATTCGCCAGGAGATAGAGACCAAAATAAAAATCCTTGCTGGCGGAAGCGGTGTTCCTGTGCAGTTTCTTGGCTTTCCTGAGTTTATGAGCAACAGGGCAACAGCAGAGAACACAATGGAGCCTGTTGCTCTGGTATCAATCAGCGAGCAGAGGAGCTGGCAGAGGGGGTTTAAAGAGCTTTTTGATAAAGCCATAATGCTCCGCAATCAGATGGTTTCTCCGCTGGAAAAGAAGCTGGAGGTGGGAGTGGTTGAGCCAAAGATGAAATTCATCACCAAAGCGCAGGTGGAGAGATTAATCCAACTTTATTATCCGCTGTGGCGTTCTGGCGGGATTAGCTTAAAAACCCTGCTCAGCCTGCTTCCGGACATAGACGCAGAGAAAGAAAATCAATCTCTGGAAAATAAAGGAGCGAAAGATGAGGAATAGAAAGATTATAGTAAAAACCGCGCAAATTGAGGAACTTGACCTTAATCAGGTGCGCAGATTGATAGGAGAGGAAAGGTATCAGGAGATTAAGGTAGGAGATTCTCACCCCTTTTTTGTTGAGCTTCTTGTTGCTCACGAGGGGATCAGTCAGGGGAAAATTGTTGGAGCAGGGCTGAACCGTCCAGTTAAAAAGCTTTGGGAAAAAGCACGAGTAGATGAGCTGGTAAAAAGATTAAAGGAAAGCCCTGTGCCGATATATCTTTTCCATAGTGCGGATAGCATTTCCAGAAAAGAGGTGGGAAAGATTCTTACTGCTTATGCCCGTAAAGTAGCTGGTCGCTGGAGTGCGCTTGCCCTGGCATATATTTCTGACCCGGCGGTTCGCCAGATGATTAGGGAAAAAGAGCTTGATACCTGTAGCTTAGAAGCAGAGCTGATTTTTGAGCAAAGCGATGAGAAGAAGGGGCTGGTGGAGTGGGTGGTGAGAGCGATTGAGCGTGTAAGCGGACTTGCTCTTGGCTCTCGCAGGCTTTCAAAGCCGGGTTTTGCTGGCGCAAGCATTTTAGCAACAGCAGAGGAGTTTGAAGATGACCTTAGGGTAAGGGATTATGAGCTTGCTCTCAAGGAGAAGGAAGATGAGATTCGTCGTCTGCAAAAAGAGCTTGCTCAGTATCAAAAAGAGCAGGAGCTCAAAGAGCAGAGGAAGAAAGTGGTTGAGGTGGTGGAAGGGTATTTGAAGGATAAGAGCTTAAAAGAAGAAGAAAAAAGGTTAATTTTGGAAAGCGTGGCAGAAAAGCTGGAGCTGAAAAGACCGGAAAAAGAAAAGCTGAGCGAGCTCGCTATTAAAGAGACCGATAAGGAGCTTGAAAAGCTTTCTCAGCTCCGCAGGCTTTATCAATCTCCTATTCCTTCTCCGCTTGAAGTTGAAGATGAAATTCCCCAAAACCCATTAATTCCCAGAGATTAAAAAAGCCAAAAAGGAGGTTTGATTATGGCGCAGGAAAAAGGTCTTAAACTTCGCACCAAGCTTGAGAGCGCAAAGACTTTAAAGGCAACCACTGGCTCTGGTGAAAGCTATAGTGCTGGTGAGATGATTAAAGTGGGCGATACCATTGGAGTTGTTGTTGAGGATGTTTCAGAGAATTCTGAATTTGTTTTGGTTTATGAAGCGGAAAAGATAGTTGTGCCTAAAGCAACAGGAACGGGCATCACCTTTTCTGTTGGCTCCAATGTTTATTATGACCCCACCAATAAGAATGTCACCAACAGCACTGATGGAACTATTCTTTGCGGAAAGGCTTTGGAAGATGCAGGTGAAAATGACAGCGAGGTTTTAATTGACCTTATGGTTTTAAGCTAATCAAAAAGGAGGTGAAGGAGAATGCTTCGGGATAAAATGATTTCAGACTGGAGCAAGGTTAATTTAACCACACCTGAGGGACAGAGGCAGTTTTTAGAAGCAGTTGAGTATTTTTTACGCAAGCCCGAACGCATAGCCCGCCAGCTTCGGGCAAAGGCTTATGAGTTCACTACTTCTAGCGATTTTCCGCAGACTCCTTTAGAAGCCATTGCCCGCTTTCATCAACTTGATGAGATTGACCTGGGCTGGGAGCAGGTGTTTGAGGTGATTGATTTCACCCAGACAAATAAAAACGGGTTTGAAATTCTTGATGTCAGCTCGGGATTGAGCTTTAAGCCCATCAAGCCCGGAGAAAAGGCTCAGGTTTACAAAATCTCTGGAGAAGTGGTTCAGGTAAGCTTTGACCTTTATGGCGGTGCTTTGGGCTGGTCAAAGCTATGGTTTGATGACCAGGAATATTGGAAAATTGAAGACACTGCCAGAGAGTTCCGTGCCAAATGGTATGCGAATAAGGCGCAGGCACATTATGATTTAATTAGTGCTTCCCGACCTGATGATGATATTCCCTGGCAGGGAGATACTTCTGATTCCAAAGCAGTGCGTGATGCTGAGACCATCAACTATGCCTGTGCACAGATTCTTGAAGACCTCTCTGGTATGGGATATGAAGTAAGCCCAACTACCAAGTTTGTTATTGTTGCTCCTGTTCAGCTCTGGGCACGGCTGAGAAATGCTCTTAGCCTGAGCACTCAAGAAGGTATAACCAGTCAGGTGAATTTTAATGTCAGTCTGGTTGTGACCACCAAACTGAAGAATCAGGCACTTACCCAGTCAGATACCACTCATTATTTTGTCTGCCTGCCAGGAAGAAAGCTCAAAAGCGGATTGAGAATGGATTTAACCATTCTCAGCGAGCCTGACATTCTTGCCTATGCAGAAACAGTTGCTGGATGGGGAAGATACGGCGCAGCTGTGGGAGAGCCCAAGCAACTGCGCAGATGTGCCACCAGCTAAATCCTTTCCTAAGGGTCGGGGCAGGTTCTTTCTCCCTCCTTTCTTTCCTGCTCCGACCCTTTCTTTTAAGGAGAAAAAAAATGAGCCAGAAGATAGTCTTTGTTGAGCAGAATTCCAAGAAGAAATTTTTGGCTGAGCTCAGCTCAATTCCTGTGTGCGAGAACTGCGGTGGTTTATCTATTAAAAGTGGATTTTCTTATTCTCCTTATCAATGGAAGCTGGAGCTTGAAGAAAAGCTGTTAAAAATTTACTGCACCAATTGCAGGACGCTACTTTTAGAAATCCCTCTTAAACAGATGGAGAGCTAAAAATGGCTTATCTGGAAAAAATAATTGAATACAGCTCTGCAAAGCTTATGAGTGAAGATGAGCTTTTAATAAGTGAAGATGGTGTCAAAATTCAGCTTAAACCTCTCGGAGGCTTGATTTTCCTCTGTCATTTTGACCAAGCTCATATAGGTTTTATGGGAGCAGTAAAAGAAGCAATCAGTGATGATTTTGGTTTTGGTCTAGGCTCGCATCTAGCAAATCAGGCTAAGTTCGGCACAACAGGACTATATCATATTGGCAATTGGGGAGCAGGTGCTACTATTTTCCATCCGCCAAAAGAGATAATTAACCCATCTGCTCTTACTGTTGATTTCTGGGCTAAATTTGAAAGTTTGGATACTTCAGGGAAAGAGAGATATCTGGTTGACCGCTACCAAAACGGAACCTGCTCAAGCTGGGCAATATATCTCCTGGACGGGGAGCTAGGAGTTAAGCTTGATACGCAGTCCACTAACTATACTTTTCAAACCTCAGGCTTAAGCCTTCAAACAGGCGTCTGGTATCACATTCGCTTTGCTTTTGACCAAGCTTCAGGCGAAGTTGTGCTTTTTCTTGATGGCAGTGAGGTTATTTCTTCAAGCTTTTCCGGCAACCTGATGGACTCAAATGAGCCTCAAAAAATGTGTCCCTTAAATTGCCTTTGCAGTGATGTTGCTCAAAATACCTATCTTGATGAGCTGAGAATTTTCAACCAGTTTTTTGGCGAGGAGTTTACTCCGCCTTCCCAGCCTACCAAGCCTTTTAGCACTTCTCAGCCAAAAGCTGTAATTAGCTTGGATGCTGGGTTTGATGAGGCGGTTTGGATGCCAAGCACGCTCATATTCTTTGATGAAACTGATTTTTCCGAAGGAGGAATTAAGCTCAGAATTTATGCCAGCTCATTTGAGGAGCCTGCTTTTAGTGGTGAACTTCTCAGCTTGGAACAGGTAAGGGCTCTTGCTCCTCTGTGTGGTCGCTGGCTTCATATTGAGTTCACTTTCATCTCTGACGGCGACACCCAAAGAACACTTACCAGCGGAAAAATTGGCATAAAGCCAAGAGCCTATGCCATCACCCGAAGAAAGCCAGAGATTATAAGGAAATTATAAAGGAGGAGAAAACCTATGGCTCTGCCCAGATACTCATTGCAGGACAAAGCTCGCTTTGATTTCAGAATTTATGATGGAATGGGAAATTATATCCTTCCAGACTGGGACGATGCTGATTTAAAAATTGAGTTCTATGATGCTGATAGCCAGCTCCGCTTCACAGCCACCACTCAAACAAGTCCTTCTATTAATTCAGCTCAAGATGAGCTGGGAGATTTTATTTATGTAGAGGGCATAGACCTAGCTGATTTTGCTTTAGGCACCTGCTCTGCTTATGTTTATTGCAAAGTTTCAGGAGCAGAGGTCTTTCCCTATCCAACAATAGTTGAGGCATTTGAGGTGGTAGAAGATACAGGCTCAGAGCCAGTTTATACCACAATCAGTAAGGTTCGGGCAGAGCTTCCAAGCGAGCTTCCAGCTGAGCTCACCGACCAGATAATCGCTCAGTATATCTATGATGCCAGCAGGAGGATAGATGCTTTTCTTTATCAGCATTATTCCACTCCTTTTGCTAGTATTGAGCAGAGTCCTTCCACCCCAGCGGTGATTGAAAGAATTTGCCGAAAATTAGCGGTTAATGATTGCCTTATTTATCTTGGCACACTTAATCAGATGGAGCTTAAGCCGGCTTTAGAAGAAAGTGCTTTGAGCGAGCTGGAAAGGTTGCGAAGG
Organism: uncultured bacterium; assembly: GCA_964592965.1. Taxonomy (GTDB): domain Bacteria; phylum RBG-13-61-14; class RBG-13-61-14; order RBG-13-61-14; family DRUE01; genus CAZKMM01. The sequence goes on along the minus strand of CAZQJX010000028.1, from coordinate 3,508 downwards.
GGAGAAATTCGTTTGAGCGGCTATCAGCGTGCTCTCAGCGTGTATCAGGGTGAGCTTTGTTCCGAAGATATAAACTCACCAGATATCCTTGATTAAGGAGTTTGCAGATGGCTCTTGCTAAAGGGGATTACATTATTCTTGCTGAAAAAATAGTTGAGGCGCTTAAAGCAGATACAGACCAGGGCGGTCTTTGCGAGCTGGGAAATCCAGCGGTTAAAACTATAGAGCCGAAAATAAGGCGAGAATCTAAGCTTTATTCAAAATACGAGCTTCCTTTAATCGGCATAGAAGTGGTTAGAAAAAAGGAACTGCCAAGCCCAAATGCTAAAGTTTTTGACAAAGTTTTTGAAGTAGAATTTCTTATCCTTTGCCGAGGTGGAGATAGAGAAGCAGAAGCAGAGCGGGCAAAGAAAATAGCTCATCGCCTAGAAAAGGTTTTAATTGAGCAGAACCAGGCGCAAAAGCAGTTTAGCGGTCTTGCCAGAGAAGTCGCCGATGCGCAGGGAGTGATTTTTGTCCAGCTTAAAGAGACCCGCTTTGAGAGCAAATTTTTTGAAGAAGGCACAGGAAAAAAGCCAGAGGTAAGTGCTTTGGTGCGGGCGGATTTAATTATACCCTGTTCAAGGAGCTTTTGATATACACCATTAAAATTATGCCAGTGCCAGCAGAGAAAAGGCTCTTTTAACAGATTCTTCGGCTGAACAAAAGTCTAATTTTTATCTCATTGATTTTAGGTAAATGCTTTTAAATAAAAATGAAAGGTTTTCTCTCCAAACGAAAGACCTACTTTTCAGGTCAGCTAACAGTTTTTAGGTTCTTTATAAAAAGCTCCAAAGGAAAGCATCACCGCTACAAGCACATAATTTCAAGAAGTGATTCGTGTGAATTTTAATTTTATATGCCATCAAGAGATTTTATTTTTGATGTTATCTTAATCAAAACCAAAAGCTTCAAAGGAGGCACTAATGGCAAAGAATTTTCTTGAGCCACTTGGAAAGATTGCTCTTTTTCGTGCCAAAGAGCAGAGCTTGGGCGAGCCGCAAACAGCTTCCGGGGTGAGTATGCAATTTGACCTCGGCTCCGGGCTGGCGCTGGAGCGAGAAATTGAAGATGACCGAGACCTGATTCGTGGAACTGAATTTCCCACCAGAATTTATTTTGCCCGACAGACCGCAAGCGGAAAGCTAAGCCAGAAAAGGGTCAAGCCTGATTTTCTCACTTTTGTTTTTGCTTATTTTTTCGGCAATATCTCAAGTCAAGAAGTTGCCAGCGGAATTTACGAGCATACTATTCAATCAAACTCTTCTCTTTATCTTCCCAGTTTCACTCTTATCCAGCGACGGGGAGATAGCATTTTTAAAGAAAGGTTCTGCGGAAATTTAATAGAATCCTTCACGCTTGAGCTGGGAGAAAGCTGGATAAGCTTATCCGCAGATGTCAAGGGAATTGGGAAAAGAGAGACTAATTATTATCACGAAGTAGTTAAAGCTCCTGCCAATACCACCCAGATAACATTAAGCGAAAACGCTGTAGAGGGCGCTGGTGAGAGCGAGCGGAAAGAAAATGTTTTTCGGGTAAGGGCAAAGGATGTGGGCTCTAATGTATGGACGGTGTGCAAAGTAGTTGGCGTCAGCGATACTACACCTGCAACCATCACTATTGACCAGCCGGTTGGAGAAAGCTCAGACAATATTGATTTTCATATTGACTATATCCCCAAAGAGCCGAGCTGGTGCAGTTTTCCAGATGAGTTAGATGAATCGCCTCTCAGGCTGGTGGATGCTCAGGTAATTGTTGATGGATATTTTGATGGCGAGCAGGTGCAGGCAGGAGAGATAATCTCCAGCGAGCTTTTAAGCCTGAGCATTAGCGCCAAAAACGATATTGAAATCCGCCAGCTCGCTGATGGCACTGGCAATCTATGGGCAGGAGAGGCGCTCCGTAGTTCAAGAGAAATTACCCTCAAGCTTTCCCAAAGGCTTCGCAATACCATTTTGCAATGGCAGGCAGACCATCCAGAAACCGAGCAGATAAGCCTTTATTTAAAGATTCGTGGTGCAGAAATAGAGCCTGGGAGCGGATATTACTTTGGCGCAGATATAATCTTTCCCAAATGCGCAATTCTTAATGCTTCCATTTCAGTAAGCAATAATTTTTATGCGCAGGAGCCAGACCTTTTGGTTATGGACGATGGAAATTATGGTAGTGTTTTTATCCGCACCTGGACAAAAGCAACTGGATACCTTAGCTAAAGGAGGTAAAAAATGCCCCTTGAAATAAACGAAAAAGAGAGCTTTTTATGCCAGATTGGCGATGAGAAAATAGAGGTTTATTTTCGCAGACCAAGCGCCAAAGAAATGGTTAAGTATTTATCTAAAATCATCTCCAGTGAGAGCTCAGAAGTGGCTCTACTTGCTGGAATAGAGCTGGCACAAGCCTGCATTTTAGGTGTTAAAGAAGGAGATATTTTTATTGAAAAGCAGGGCAAAAAAATTCCATTAATAACTGACCCATCTAAGCCAAACTATGAACCGAAATGGAAAGATATTATCTGCGAGCAGGCAGGAGCAATTTTACTTATGCTCAGCTCTCATATTCTTGAGCTAATGCGTGGGGAGCTGGAGGCTCGGGAAAAAAACTCCTTAAAGAAATAGAGCTCCTTTTTACAAGAGAGCCAGTAGATTGCCAAAACTGCCCGGAAAGAAAAAGTAGGTATGCAAGCTGGACTTGTGCCAATTGCCCTGAATTTCGGCTGGAGAAAATCTCTCCTCAAACATTAAGCTTATTTGAGCTTCGCAGACTGGTTTTAGCTGGGTATCCTTTTCAGGCAGATGATTTAAATTATTCAACTTGGATTTTACTCGGCGCCCTTGAAGAAAGGCTAAAAGCTGAAAAGCTCAAGCAATTAGCTAAAAGCCTATCTTTGCAATATGGGGAAGAGTAAAAGGGTTTTTTTCTCAGCTAAAGACAAAAGGCTGGAGGGTTAAATTATGGATGAAAAAACTGATGCCAGAGGAATTTTTTCCTGGTCCGATGAGCAGGCAGAGAGCTATCTTGAGAAGCTGAGGGCATTTAAAGAGCAGATGCTACAAATAGTCAGCGAAGCAGAGCAAAGGCGGTATCTAATTGAAAAGCAATTTGCCCAGCTTACCCAGCAGTCAAAGGAGCAGAGCCTTTGGGCAGAAATCAATGCCTATAAATCTTCTGCTAAAACAGTGGGTAAGTTGCTGGGCTTGGGAATAAAAGAAATGGCTCTGGTGATGATTCCTTTTGAAATTGCCGAGGCAACCAAAGAAATGGCAAACTTTTTTGCTACCAAAGACCCCACACATCTAGCAGCAAGCTTAAAACACGCTCTTGCTGTAAAACAGTATGCTCAGGCAGCAAAGACTTCTAAAAGCGCCAGTGTTTCTTCTGCTCTGCCAGCCCGTGCTCCTGAAAAGCCAGCAACAGCCACAGTCCAACAGCCTCAGCATCGGGCAACTGTGGTGGTTAATGTTGGTGATGG
>CAZQJX010000027.1:0-23565 GCA_964592965.1 uncultured bacterium | reverse complement strand
TGAAATCCTGCTACCACAACTATATAACCTTGTTTAAGAAGCTTTTTGATGTTTTTGGTCTCTATCTTTTTGATTCGGGCATCTTTAAATCCACCTTCTGCATAAATAGGAACTTGATAGGCACTTAAAGACCATGCCCGCTCTCCGAGAGCATTTATGCTTATTGCCAAAAGCGCACTTGATACCAGCTCTCCGCTGGAAATAAGCGCATCGTATTCTCTTAAATCTGGAAGGTCTGTTAGTTTTAAAGCAAGACCGATAAGCCGGTCGGTCTCGCCTGCCATTGCGCTTACCACCACAACAACATCGTTTCCTTGTTGTTTGGTTTTTACCACTCGCCGGGCAACCTTTTGAATCCGCTCAAGGTCTCCAACGCTTGTGCCTCCGTATTTCTGGACAACAAGTGCCATTTACCCCTCCGGCAAGATATTTTTTAATCTTCCTTTCCAGATTTTATCTATTTTTGCCTGAAAAACCAGCTGGCGCTCGGTTTCAGAGAGAATTTCCAATTCTATCCATAGGGTTTGTGGCGGAAAAATCTCTGGGAATTTATCTGCCCACTCAACCACGCATACTCCTTGGTCAAAGAAATATTCTTCCCAGCCAATGCTATCCAGCTCTGCGGATGATTTTAAGCGGTAAAAGTCAAAATGATAAAGCCATATTCTTCCCGGATATTCTCGCAAAAGCACATAGGTGGGGCTGGCTACTGAATAAGATGGGTCGCATTCCAGCCCCTGCGCCAGCCCACGCACCAGCTCGGTTTTGCCTGCGCCCAGCTCCCCGCAAAGGGCAAATATATCTCCACACCCGGCAATTTTTCCGAGCTTTTGACCGATTTTGTGGGTATCTGAGACTGATTTGGAGATGAGCGCAAATTTCATTCTTCCAATCCAAAGATTTGGTCAAAAAGCCAGCGCCTTACTTTTGGTATTCTTGTGATTAAATCTCCAGCAATAATTCCTATTCCTCCGAGTTCCTCATAAGCCAGGTCGCCTGCTTTTCCGTGCATATAGACTCCAAGCACCGCAGACTCCAGCGGAGAATATCCCTGACTCAAAAGCCCAGCGATTATCCCTGTAAGCACATCTCCCATTCCTGCACTTGCCATTGCCGGATTGCCTGAAAGGTTTAAAAAGGCTGTGCCATCTGGACTGGCAATTACGGTTCGGGCACCTTTTAACACCAAAACCACATTCCATTTTTTGGCAAATTCTTTAGTAATCTTCATTCGCTCTTTTTGAATTTCTTTGGTGCTTAGTCCCGAGAGCCTGCTCATCTCCCCGGGATGAGGAGTGAGAATAAGCGGGGCACTCACCTTTTGGAGCAAATCCATCTGGCGGGAAAGGGAGTTAAGACCATCTGCATCAATCACCACAGGAACTCGGGCAGAGATAAGAATCTCACGCAGAAATTTATCCACCTCTTTGCTCTGCCCTATTCCCGGACCAATGGCAATGACATCTTTTCCTTCCATAAGATTTTTGGCACGCTCAATGCTCACCTCACCAAAGGTGCGCTCGGTTGTATCTGGAACGGGCTCGGTCATAACCTCGGTGAGTTTTACTTCAAAAATATCATTTAGATGAGCAGGAACCGCTACTGTGACCAGTCCAGCGCCTGCCCGAAGCGCGCTCTCTCCTGCCATTGCTGCTGCTCCGGTTTTTCCCACTGAACCGGCAAAAATTAAAGTATGCCCTGCATCTCCTTTATGTGCGTCAGGCTTGCGCGACCGAAGAAGGCTGAAGGCAAAATCTTCATCAACCAGCCAAGTTTGGCTTTTCTCCATTACTTCTCGTGGAATTCCAATATCTATAAGCTCAAGCTCTCCAATCAGACCTGCTCCGGGAAAGGTGTAATGCCCGATTTTAGCAAGACCAAAGGTTATGGTTGCATCTGCGTAAACAGCGCTTCCCATAATCTGTCCGTTAGAGGCATTTACTCCGCTGGGAATATCAACAGCAATCACCGGCACACCGCTATCTTCGCTTACTTCATTAATCAGCTCAATTATGTTTTTTGCCAGTCCCCTCACCTCAGAGTTAAGACCAGTGCCAAAAATAGCATCTATGATAAGGTCGGTCTGGCTCGCTCGCTCTATAACCTCATCAAGTTCAGCTTCTTCCCCAAGCTCAATCAGCTCTCCGCCTAGCTTTAAATACCGCTCGCAGTTAAGCCGGGCATCTCCTTTTAGCCGGCTCTGCTCTCCTAAAAGATATACAGTCACATAAACCTCTCGGTTAAGTAAATAACGGGCAACAACAAACCCATCTCCGCCATTATTTCCTCTTCCGCAGAAAACCACCGCATCTTCTAGAAAAGGAAAATTTTCCTCTATGTAAAAAAACACTCCCCTTCCTGCGCTTTCCATTAAAACCTCACCGGGAATGCCAAATTCCTCTATGGTCTTTCGGTCCATTTCCCGCATCTCGTCAGCATCTACCAGGCGATTTTTCCAGTAGATATTCATCTTTGCCCTCCTTCCATCACCACCATTGCTAGAGCATAATCCTGCTCGTGGCTTAAACTAAGATGAATTTTTTCTACCCCTAGCTTCAAAGCCCTTTGCTTTGCTTTTCCAAAAAGCTTTATCTTTGGCGGACGGCTAGGCGAGCTTATAACCTCAATATCACGGAATTTTATTCCCGCACCAATGCCTGCGCCCAGAGCTTTTTGCACAGCTTCTTTAGCAGAGAACCAGCTGGCAAACTCCTGAGCAGGATAAGGAGAATTAAGCCCGCTTTGAATTTCCTTTTCTGTAAAGACCTTTTGCAAGAATCTTTCTCCATATTTTTTCATCAGCTCATCAGTTCGGCTGATGCTGGTTAAATCACATCCCACCCCGATTATCATTTTCATCTCCTGGATAAATTCTGGAAAAGCTCAGCCCTGATGACGGATTATATCCACCATCTCCCGAACTGCCCGCTCCAGACCAACAAAAACCGCACGGGCAATTATAGAATGTCCGATATTGTATTCTTCTATTTCTTCTATCTGCAAAAGGCGCTTGATATTATGATAATTCAAACCGTGCCCTGCGTGCACGCCCAATCCCAGCTTGCGGGCAGTTTTGGCAGTGTTGAGTATTGCCTGAAATTCTCTGTCCTGCTCTTGCAGAGTGTGTGCCTCGCAGTATCTACCTGTGTGAATCTCTATGGCATCAGCACCGGTTTTGTGGCTGGCTCGGACTTGGTCCAAATCTGGGTCTATGAAAAGGCAGACGCGTATGCCTGCTTCTTTCAGCATTTTAGCGGTGCGGGTAATTGATTCCTGATGGCTGATTACATCAAGCCCTCCCTCGGTGGTAATTTCTTCCCTTCGCTCAGGAACCAAAGTCACGCTGAAAGGCTTTAAATAAAGGGCTATTCTTACCATTTCTTGGGTATTTGCCATTTCAAGATTGAGTCGGGTCTGAACCGTTTCTTTTAAAAGCTTGACATCTCGGTCCTGAATATGCCTTCTATCTTCACGGAGATGGACTGTAATCTGGTCAGCTCCTGCCTGCTCGGCTATAAAAGCAGCATAAACAGGGTCAGGATAAGGAACAGTTTTGCGTGCCTGACGCAGAGTGGCAATATGGTCAACATTTACTCCTAGTCTTGGATACATTTTTTTCCTCCTTGGTCTCTTAGGAAAGGGTTCGGCGGAAACTCTGGGCAATGTCTTCTGCCAGCTCGCAGATTAAATCCTCATTCTCTCCCTCAACCAGAATCCTCACCACTGGCTCGGTGCCAGAATATCTAACCAAAACCCTTCCCCTGCCGTTAAGTCGGGCTTGGGCTTTTTGAATGGTCTTTTTGACCTGCTCAAGCTCTTCAATGGGTTTTTTCTCTTTAACTTTAACATTAAGCTTTGCCTGAGGATATTTATCTAAAACCATTGCCAGCTCGCTCAGCTTCTTGCCTTTCCTTTGCATCACGCTCAAAAGCTTTAAGGCAGCAATAATGCCATCGCCAGTGGTGGAATGGTCCAGAAAGATAAGATGACCGCTCTGCTCCCCGCCAAAATTGTATCCTCGTGCCCGCATCTCCTCTACCACATAACGGTCTCCTACTTGTGTGCGGACAACCTTTCCACCATTTTTTTGAATAAGCTGGTCAAGAGCCATATTGCTCATCACTGTGGTCACGAGCGTTTTTTTACGAAGCTTGCGCTCACGAAGTAGCTCCAGAGCGCAAATCGCCATTACATAATCGCCATCAAGATAAATGCCGTTTTCATCAACAATAGCCAGCCTGTCTCCATCACCATCAAGAGCAATTCCAATATCTGCTTTGTATTTCTTTACCAGCTTGCTAATCAGCTCAGGATGAAGTGCACCACAGTTTTTATTTATGTTTTCTCCATTGGGATTTACTCCTACTGTTATCACCTCTGCGCCCAGCTCGGAAAAGATTATCGGCGCCACTTTATAAGCAGCTCCATTGGCACAATCAAGCACTATCCTGATGCCATCTAAGTTCATTCCTTTGGGAAAAACGCTTTTGCAGTATTCAATGTATCTTCCTTGCGCATCATCTACACGAAAAGCCTTGCCAATTTCTTTGGCAGTGGGACGAAGCGAATCTATCTTTCCAGAGAAAATCAGCTCCTCTATCCTCAGCTCCTCGCTGTCTGGAAGTTTAAAGCCGTCTCCGCCAAAGATTTTTATGCCGTTATCTTCATAAGGATTATGCGAGGCGCTGATAACCACACCTGCATCAGCCCGCATAGCAGTAGTGATAAAAGCTATGGCTGGAGTGGGAAGAGGTCCGACCAAAAGAACATCAACCCCCATAGAGCAGATTCCACTTGCCATTGCCTGCTCAAGCATATATCCGCTCAGGCGAGTGTCCTTGCCTATGACAATTTTATGCCGGCGATTTTTGTTCTTGAAGATATAAGCGGTTGCTCTGCCTACCTTAATCATCATCTCACTGGTGAGCGGATAAATATTGGCGGTTCCACGAATGCCATCGGTGCCAAATAGCTTTCTCATTTTCTACCCCTCCCAAATTTAAATGACAGAAATTTTATTCAAATTGCAAATCCATAAAGCAGAGCCAAAGTCAGTCAGCATAGATATTTTTTCCTGCCCGTATCGCTCCTGCCATCATAGCAAAGCGCTTCATTTTTCCCGGCTCGTGCACCCGGACAATGTCTGCACCTGCTAAAATTCCGGCAACCACGCTGGCAGCGGTGCCTTCAAATCGGTCGTCTTTTTCCGCATTTAAGACCGCACCAATAAAGCTTTTGTTGCTGGGACCAAGAAGAATTGGTCTGCCAAAAACACGAAGCTTCCACAAATCCCGCACCAAAAGGAGATTATGCTCAACAGTTTTACCAAAGCCAATTCCCGGGTCAACAATGATTTTTTCCTCATCCACACCCGCATCCTTTGCCCGCTGAATGCGCTCCCGCAAAAAGCCAATCACCTCAGAGAATAAATCATCATAAGTTGGATTTTTTTGCATATCTTTAGGTGTGCCTTTGATATGCATCAAAACCAAACCAGCTCCGCTTTTGCTCGCTACTTCCGCTATTTTTGGGTCTGTTCCCAGCGCGCTTATATCATTGATGATGCTTGCGCCAGCATCAACTGCCCGCTGTGCCACCTCTGCCTTCTGGGTGTCTATGGAGATAAACGCGCCCCTGAGCTTTGCTCCCAGCTTTTCAAGAACAGGCATTACCCTTTTTAGCTCCTCATCTAGCGGAACCGGCTCAGAGCCGGGACGGGTGCTTTCTCCACCAACATCAATAATCTTTGCGCCCTCTTCTACCATCTCAAAAGCTCGGTCCAGTGCCTGCTCTGGGTCAAGGTATTTTCCGCCGTCATAAAAAGAATCAGGCGTGAGATTTAATATCCCCATAATCACAGGCTCATCTCCAAGCTCAAGCTCACCTTTGGGCAGTTTGATGAGAAATTTTCTTCGCTCAAACCGCTCAATCATCTCCACTATTTCTTCACCCAGCTCTGCTAGACCAAACTGCTGGTGAGAAAGCTTTTCTTTTAATATTTCAAAATGCCTTGTCGTGCCCATTAAAATGGCTTTTCCGCTTTCCACCTTCTGGACAAGTGCCTGCGAAGGAATGGCACACTCTCCGCCAATTGCTAGAAGCTCTTGCTTGAGAATAAGAAGTTGGGGAGAGGTTAAATTTTCTACTTGAATGCAGTAGTGGCGAGCTTTTTTTCCCATAAGCTCTGCGCCCGGCTTTGAACAGCCGGTTTTTAACAGCTCACTTTTTGCCTCCTCGCTGGTTTCCACCCGAAGGATATGGGGATTGAAATTTCTCATCCGCCCTCTCCCACTGGCTTGGGCTTGATTATCCCGGGAGCACGCTTTGGTTTGACCTCTGCTTCCTTGGGGGCAGATTTGGGCTTTTCTTTATCAAGAAGTGGGGCTAACTCTTCTCCTTTAATGAGCTTATCTATATCTTCTTCTTCAAGGGTTTCCCGCTCAAGAAGAGCCTGTGCAATGCGATGGAGCTTGTCTATATTTTCGCTGAGAAGGGTTTTGGCACGCTCATAACATTCGGAGACAATTCTTTTGATTTCATTATCAATTTCCATAGCGGTTTTTTCACTGTAATTTTGATGATATGCCAGCTCCTTTCCCAAGAAAATCTGTTCCTCACGCTTGCCCAGAGTGAGCGGTCCGAGCTTCTCGCTCATTCCCCAATCGCAGACCATCTTCCTTGCTAGGTCTGTTGCCCGCTCAAGGTCAGAGCCTGCGCCAGAGCTTTGTTCATTAAAGACCAAATCCTCTGCTGCTCTTCCACCTAATAAAACAGTAAGATTGGTAAGCGCTTGACTTTTGGTGATAAGATAGCGGTCTTCACGGGGAAGCTGTTGGGTTACTCCTAAAGCCATTCCTCTTGGAATAATGGTGACTTTATGAACAGGGTCAGCATTAGGAAGAAGCTTGGCAACCAGCGCATGCCCAGCCTCATGATAGGCAGTAATCTTGCGCTCCTGCTCGCTGATGGCAGTTTTTCTCGCCAAGCCCATCATCACTTTATCCAGAGCTTCTTCAAAATCTTCCATTGAGACCTTCTTTTTATCTTTGCGCGCAGCTAAAAGACAGGCTTCATTTACCAGATTGGCAAGGTCTGCGCCGGAAAAGCCGGGAGTGGAGCGTGCCAGAACCTCAAGGTCAACATCATCGTCCAGAGGAGTATTTCTGGTATGGACTTTTAAAATCTCCAGCCTGCCACGAATATCTGGCATTGGCACCACAATATGACGGTCAAATCTTCCACGGCGAAGCAGTGCCGGGTCAAGTATATCCGGGCGGTTGGTAGCTGCGATGACAATAATTCCTTCTCTTGAGTCAATTCCGTCCATTTCCACAAGAAGCTGGTTTAAAGTTTGCTCACGCTCATCATGTCCACCGCCCAGACCAGCTCCCCGATGCCTTCCCACTGCATCTATCTCATCAATAAAAACAATACAGGGTGGATTGCGCCGTGCCTGATTGAATAGGTCGCGAACCCGCGCTGCGCCCACTCCCACAAACATCTCAACAAATTCACTTCCGCTAATACTGTAAAAAGGCACGCCTGCTTCTCCAGCAATTGCCTTTGCCAAAAGGGTCTTGCCACAACCAGGCGGTCCGACCAAAAGCACGCCTTTGGGGATTTTTCCGCCCAAGCGGGTGAATTTGCGCGGGTCACGAAGAAACTCAATTATCTCCTGCACTTCCTGCTTGACCTCATCCATTCCCGCAACATCAGCAAAAGTAATTTTTCGGGCAGATTGGTCCATAAGCCTTGGACGGGCTCTGCCAAAGCTGAGCGCCTTTCCCTGCGTGCCCTGAACATTGCGCATAAAAAGATAGAAAACAAAACCAATGGCAAAAAGAATAAAAAACCAAGAAAGAACCTGAAACCAGTTATATCCCTTGCCTATGTCTCGGTAGTTAATCTTGACATTTTCTTCTACAAGGAGCTTGATTAGCTCGTCATCAACCGGACCTGATGTGCGGAAAGATGTCCCATCTATATATTTGCCAATAATCTTGCTCCCGATGATGGTGACCTCGCTCACCTCACCGTTTTTCACTGCATTGTAAAAGCTGGTGAAATCTATGCTCTGGGTTTTGGTCTGGTCGCTCAGAACAAAATAATAGGCAAACACCGCTATTATTCCCACAAAAAATAGAAATGAAAATATGCTCCTTAGTGTATCCTTTTTCAAAATCCTACCCTCCCTTTGAAGAAAAGCTTTAATTTAATTTTAACATTCAAAAACGAAAGCTTCAATGTTTTAGGAAATACTCTCTTTAGACACTGGCACAAAAAAGCAATATCATTAATTTTGATGAGAAGAAGAAATATCCAGCGGGTGATGTTGATTTTTCCACCTGTAATCAATGCCCGCTTTACCAATAACATCTGCGAGCTACCTATGGGCATTGCCAGCCTTGCCAGCTGGATTGAAAAAATGGTTGATGTAGAGGTGCTGGATTGCGCGCTTGAAGGATACCATAACATTGAGCAGGTTGATAAAGGTCTTATCCGCTTTGGTCTTAAGGATTCTGAAATCTTAAAAAGAATTGAGGAACAAAAACCTGATTTGGTTGGTTTTTCCTGCCTTTTCTCCAGCCAGTTTCCCATCATTCGCAAGCTGGTAGAAAAAATAAAAAAGCTGGACCCGGATATAATCACCGTGGCAGGTGGAACTCATCCTTCTTTTCTTCCAAAATCTGCGCTTTTTAGCACCCAGCTGGATTTTGTGGTGATGGGAGAGGGAGAGCTGGTTTTAGCTCAACTAATTCAAGCCCTTCGGAGCGGAGAAGAGCTTAAGCAGATTGCTGGGCTGGCTTTTCGGGAAAACGATGGACTTTGGATACATCCTCAGCGCCAGTATATCAAGGATTTAAATCAGCTTCCCACACCTGCCCGGCATCTTTTTAAGGTGGAAGAATATTTTAAAATAAATGTTCCTATGCAGAGCCTTTCTCGCTCTCCGAGAAATCTTCCTGTGGCAACCTCAAGAGGCTGTCCCTATCAGTGCCAGTTTTGCTCATCAACCATTCACTGGGGAAGGCGCTGGCGGGCAAGAAGTGCAGAGAATGTCCTTGCTGAGCTTGAGGAGCTTAAAGAACGATATAAAGTAGAGGAAATCAAGTTTGAAGATGATAATCTCACTGCTAATAAAAGACGCGCCAAAGAGATTTTCAAAGGAATGATTGAGCGCAGGCTCAATCTTAAATGGAACACTCCCAATGGTATTGCGGTCTGGACGCTTGATGAAGAAATGCTTGAGCTGATGAAAGAATCTGGTTGCTATGAAATTACAGTAGCAGTGGAAAGCGGTGATGAGGAGGTTTTGAAAAAAATCGTCAAAAAGCCAGTTGACCTCAAGCGCACTCAGGAGATGGTGAAGGTAATCAAAAAGCTGGGAATTGAGACCAGCGGATATTTTATCATTGGCTTTCCGGGAGAGACCCGCCAGCAGATAATGAATACCATAAATTATGCCCGCTCGCTTGAGCTTGACCGCTGTTATATTTTTATCTTTACCCCTCTTCCAGGAACACCTCTTGCCCAGCTCGCTTTTGAAAAAGGACTCTTAAAGTCTGATTATGATTTTGAAAACGCCAATAACTATTTCCTTCCCCGTATTAAGCTGAGCGAGGTTGAGCCTGATGAGCTATTTAAAATCCATCGCCGAGCTTTTTGGAGCATCAACCTTGCTTTTTTATATCGCCATCCAATAAGGTTTGTTAGAAAATACTGGCGCTCGCTCCGTTCTCATCCTGAATACATCATCAAATTTTTCCGCTCGCTTTTTCAGTAAAAAAGATTTTAACAAAGGCTTGCCAATCAGCTGGCTTGGGACTACAATCTTGAAATCAGATGGAAGTAAGCTATGAGTGGATGGCTGGAAGTAGCTCTTAAAGTTCGCCCTGGGGAAGGTAGAAAGACCTTTCTTATGTTCCTCTATTCTCTGTTTTTAATTCCTGCACCTTTTATTATTGGCAGGACAGTATCAGCAACCCTGTTTTTAAAGCGCATAGACCCGAGCTATCTACCGCTTGTTTACATTGGAAGCGCCTTTGGCGTGGGCTTGCTGAGCGTTTTTTACGCTCGGGTGGCTAATCGGCTTCGCAGGGATTATATGATTATGCTTACCCTTGCTCTGGCAGTTGTTTTTGTCATCTTTTTCCGAATAGCGGTCTGGAGATGGGAGAGGGCTTTTTCAGTTATGTTTTTGCTTTATGTGTTCATTGAGATGTTGGGAGCTATTTCAATTATTCAGTTCTGGACTTTTGCCAATGACCTTTTTACCAGCAGAGAGGCAAAAAGGCTCTTCGGGCTGATTGCTGCTGGTGGGACGGTTTCGCAGGTGATTTTTGGCGGATTGGTGCGAGCGGTGGTTAAAAAGCTGGGAGCACCCAATTTGCTTTTTCTTATAGCTAGCCTACTTTTTATCTGTTTTTTTATAGTTTTTAGTTTGGGAAGAAATTTTTCTGAGGAGCTGGATGAGTTGAAGCATAAGCTTGAGCGCTCTTCCCGCTCCTCTCAAGACCGCTTTTTATTTGCAGATTTTATCCAGCTTTTCAAATCCCGCCATCTTCTTACCATAGCAGGAATAGTAGCTCTAACCTATGCAACGATGGTGATTGTGGATTACCAGTGGATGCTCAGTGCTCGTGCCCATTATCTAAGCGAGGAGGCGCTTGCCCATTATTTTGGTTCGTTTTACTTTTTCTGCGGGATTATTGCCTGCGTGTTTCAATTTTTCCTTACTGCCAGAATTATGGAGAGATTTGGTGTGCTGGCAGGATTGCTCCTTCTTCCTGCAGTTCTGGTAATTACGAGCTTGACAATAATCTTTACAGCCATTCCGCGCTTTTTTCTCTGGCTAACCAGCGGAGCTAAAGGCGCAGATAATGTGCTTCGTTATACGGTTTACAATCATTCCCAGCAGGTTCTTTATCTTCCTGTGGCAAGCGATTTTAGGGCACGGGCAAAGGCGGTTATTGATGGTATGGTTCGTCCGCTGGCAAGTGCGCTCTCTGGTCTCGGGGTGTTTTTTCTTGCCAAGGTTTTGGCTCCTCGCCAGCTGGCTTTTTTAATTTTACCTCTTTTGGGAGTTTGGATAGGATTGATTGTTCAAGCCCGTAGGCACTATCTTCGCTCTCTGGCAGATACCATTCGCAAAAAGAGTCTGGATTTGGAGAGCGCAAGGATTAAGATTGATGAATCTGCTCTCCGTTTTTTGGAAAATGCTCTTAAAAGCCAAGATGAAAAAGTCGTTTATAATGCTTTGGAGCTTATTTCTTCTATTTCTGAGCGGGACTGGGAGCCAGAGCTTGTTGAGCTTTTAAAAAGCTCCAAAGCTGGAATTCGCAAGCGTGCGCTTGAGCTTTTGGCAAGAAAAGATGAGCAGAGGCTTTTAGCATACATAAGACCGCTTTTTTCAGACCCAGACCCAGAGGTGCGTGCAACCGCTATAGAATCTTACTGCAAGATTGCTAGAGAAAAAGCCATAGATGAGGTGGTTGAATTTCTTTCTGACCCGCATCCAGAGGTCAAATCAGCTGTAATTACCTCGCTCATTCAGTATGGTGGATTGGACGGGATTATCAGGGCGGTTGAAGATTTGAAGGCGATGTTCAGCCATCAGGACTGGCGTATGCGTATGGCAGGTGCAAAGGTGCTGGAGAAGATTAGGGTTAGGTATTTTTATCAACCGCTTTTTCAGCTTCTTGATGACCCGGTTTTGGAGGTGAGAGTTTCTGCTATTAAAGCCTGCGGAGCAATCAAAAGCCCAGAGCTTGTTCCCTGCTTAATCAACAAGCTAGCAGAGCGTGGAACTTTTCTTGCCAGTGCCAAGGCGCTGGCTGAGTATGGCGAAGAGGTGCTTGATGAGCTTGCCCAAAGCCTTTTCAACAAAGAGAAGCCTTTTAGACTAAGGCAAAAAATTCCATTTGTTCTTTCCAGAATAGAGAGCGAAAAAAGCCTTAAAATCCTACTCCGTGCTCTTGAGGAAGATGATGATGAAATCCGCTTTCAGGTGCTTTTAGCCTTAGAGAAGATGCAAAAGGCTTTGTTTTTATCTAGGGAGGAAAGAGAGAAAGTATCTCATCTTCTTATGGACGAGCTGAAAAAATATTTTCAATACGAGCTTTGCCTTTTTGAGCTAAAGGAATTTATCAACGGGTCGCTGGTTGAAGAGGAGCTTTTGGTCCAGAAGGAAAAAACCGAAGATAGAATCCTTTTGCTTCTTTCCTTACTCTATCCGAGGCAGGCTTTTTCCAGCATTAGAAAAGGATTGAGAAGCAAAGATAAATCCATACGGGCAAATGCGCTTGAGCTGATTGATAATATTGTTCAAACCGAAAAGAAAAAGCTCATTCTGGCAGTTTTTGAGCCCATATCCCGCGCCGAAAAGATTCGGCTTGCCCGTGAGTATTTTTCTGACCTTAAATCCCGCTCTGTAATTGAATGGTTTGAGGAATTTATTGAAAAAGGAAATAACTGGCTGGTTGCTTGCACGCTTTATCAGATAGGTGTATTAAAGCTATCTGAGCTTGTGCCACAGGTTAAAAGAGCGCTGGAGCGAAAGGAGCCTGTGATTGTTGAAAGCGCACTGGTTTCGCTGGAGATGCTTTTGGATAAAAGTCAGTATCTTGATTTGCTCAAAAAATTTGAAAATTATCCTGCGGTATCTTTGGCAGAATGGGTTAAGAAAAAAATCGCTCAGATGGAAGGATAAAAGCAATGCTTTCCACAATTGAAAAGGTTTTGTTTTTAAAAAGCGTTGACCTTTTCAGTCAGATTCCGGGTGAGGAGCTGGCGCAGATTGCTGAGGTTGTGAGGGAGGTTAATTTTGCAAAAGGAGAGGTTATAATCAGTCAGGGAGATATTGGCGACAGGCTTTACTTGATTATTGACGGAAAAGTAAAGGTGATGGTAGATGGCAGACAGGTGGCGGAGCTTGGTGAGCGGGAATGTTTTGGAGAGATGAGCATTTTGGATGCGGAGCCAAGAAGCGCTAGTGTGATTGCGGAGAGCGATGTTGTTCTTCTTGAGCTTAGCCAGGAGGATTTTTATCAGATGATTAATGAGCGACCGGAGATAGCTCAGGGAATAATCAAGGTTCTCACCCACCGCCTGCGAGAAGCCAACCGAATAATTAGTGAATTGAAGGCAAAGCGAAGGTAATTAAAAAATTCCTTTTTCTACAGGTTTTTAGAATTTTAATAAAAGCTCTTGACAAAAGCCCAAAATTATGGCAAATATAAGCAAGCATCTGGAGGATTTCTCTTCTTTAGCCTGAAAGTTCTCTTTATGAAGTTTTTCTCACAGCCAAAGGCAAAAATAGTTGGTTGTGAGGTAGTGTCTTTAAAAGTCAAAAACTTAAAAAGGAGGTAGAAGATGGCAAAGAAGAAAAGACCAAAATTAGACCCGACCAAGATGGCGGACTGGCAGATTTCAGAAGCAATTGAGAAAACAACCATTAAGACGGTTTATCAACTGGCTGAGGAGATGGGATTGGAAAAAGAGGAGCTACTTCCTTATGGGCATTACTACGGCAAAGTTGATTATGCGAAAGTTTTAAACCGCCTCAAAGACAAAAAAGATGGATACTACATTGAGGTCACTGCCATCACCCCTACTCCATTGGGAGAGGGCAAGACCACAACCACGGTGGGATTAATTCAGGGACTGGCAAAGCGTGGTGTGAATGTTGGCGGAGCGATTCGTCAGCCTTCGGGCGGACCCACTTTTAACATCAAGGGAAGCGCAGCTGGTGGTGGACTTTCTCAGGTTATTCCTTTAAGCGCATTTTCCCTTGGCTTGACCGGTGATATTGACCGTGTGACCAATGCCCATAACTTGGCAATGGTTGCTCTTACCTCAAGGCTCCAGCACGAGTTCAACTATGACGATGCCACCCTTCGCAAGAAAAAGCTGAAAAGGTTAAACATTGACCCGAGAAATGTTGAGATGAGGTGGGCAATTGATTTCTGCGCCCAGGCGCTCCGCAACATCATCATTGGCTTGGGCGGGAAAATGGATGGATTTATGATGAAGTCTGGGTTCCAGATTTCAGTTAGCTCTGAGGTTATGGCTATTCTTTCTGTTACCACCAGTTTGAAAGATATGCGTGAGCGGATGAGCAAAATCATTGTCGCCTACAACAAAAACGGCGACCCTATAACCACTGCTGATTTGGAAGTTGACGGCGCAATGACCGCTCTTATGCTGGAGTCTATCAATCCCAACCTGATGCAGACCGTGGAGGGTCAGCCGGTATTTGTCCACGCAGGTCCTTTTGCCAATATTGCGGTTGGTCAGTCCTCAATTATTGCGGATATGATTGGTCTTAAGCTCTTTGATTATCATATTACTGAGAGTGGCTTTGGTGCAGATATCGGCTTTGAGAAGTTCTGGAATATCAAATGCAGAATCAGCGGATTAATTCCGCATTGCTCAGTTATAGTTGCCACTATTCGTGCTCTTAAGATGCACGGCGGTGGTCCCAAGGTTGTTCCCGGAAGACCGCTAGATGAGGCATATACCAAAGAGAATGTCAAGCTGGTAGAAAAGGGCTGTGAGAACCTTGTCGCTCATATTGAGACCGTCAAAAAAGCAGGAATTAATCCTGTTGTTTGCATTAACTCCTTCTACACTGATACCAAAGCAGAGATCAACACGGTGCGCAGAATTGCGGAAAAAGCAGGCGCCAGAGTGGCAGTAAGCGACCACTGGCTGAAAGGTGGAGAAGGTGCACTTGAGCTGGCAGATGCAGTGATGGAGGCGGTTAAGGGAAAAAGCAAGTTTAAGTTCCTCTACAAAGAGGATACCCCGCTTCGCAAGAAAGTTGAGATTATTGCCAAAGAAGTTTATGGCGCTGATGGCGTAAGCTGGGCGCCAGAAGCAGAAGCTAAGGCAAAATGGGTGGAGCAAGACCCCAAGTTGAGCAAGCTTCATTGCTGTATGGTTAAAACCCATCTGAGCTTGAGCCATGACCCGAGCGTGAAAGGCAGACCCAAAGGCTGGATTCTTCCGGTGCGCGATGTTCTGATTTATGGCGGTGCAGGATTTGTTGTTCCGGTCGCAGGAACCATCAGCCTTATGCCCGGAACCGCATCAGACCCTGCCTTCCGAAGAATTGATGTTGATGTCAGAACCGGAAGGGTCAAGGGCTTGTTCTAAAAGTTTTGGCTCAGCAGAGCAAGAAAGGGGGAGCTTTTAAAAGGCTCCCCCTTTTGTTTTCTTTGCCAAAGTTTTTTCTTTATAAAAAATCTTCCTTCAATCTTGCATTTGACTATCTTTTGGTTATTGTTATATCCTTCAAAGAAGGAGGATTATTATGGCAGAGAGTATTATGAAGAGGCTGAAGAAGAAAATCATATTTGACCCAGATATCGGATTAGAAAGAATCTGCTGGGTGCTGGATACTTCCTGCCCTATTTGCGGACTTCCTATTGAGGTGATTTTTGATGAGCGTCCGAGCGAGATTGAGCTACTTGAGGCAGAGCAAATCCCCTGCGATGATTGCCTTGAAGAAGCAGAGGATAGCGAACTGGCAGATGAAATTCTCAGGCAGTTATTTGAGGATGACCACCCCAAGCAGAAGAACTAAGGAATCTCAAGCTACTTTTCTTTTTGTCTTTTTAGATTTATGCAATGGCTTTTTTTGAAAAAGTTATCATCCTTTGCCTAGATGGTCTTCCTTATGCATTATTGGAGAGATTTGCCTTAAAGTGGGAGCTTGGGAATTTTATCAAGTTAAAGTCTCAATCTAGCTGGGCAAAGGGTCTTGTTGCTCCTCCTCCAGATGCAACCACACCGCCAGCATTTGCCTGCCTTTTTTGTGGCTGTCCAGCGGTTGTTCATAATATCGTCAGCTTTGAGGAGCCAGAGGTTGTATATGGAGGAATTCACCCTTGGAAAAAGGTTTTGGGATTTAACGCCCGAAATTTAAAAGCAGAACCGCTCTGGGTAAGTTTTTTAAAAGCAGGCAAATGCGTAGTTATGCTCCATTTTCCGCTTTCAGTTCCTATAGCTCCCTACACAGAGGAGAAGCTTTTTGGTAAGGATTTTTCAGAGGCGCTGATTGTTTTTGAATCCTTTAGTCAGAACCTTGCCAGCGAGCTGGTGGTTAAAGCCGGTGATGTTGGGGAAAAGATTAAAATCAAGACGAAAAGCGGAGAGGAGCTGGAGCTTTCTCCCAACCTTTCAACCTCTTTTCAGCCAGTTATTTTTGAGGAAAAGCAGGCAGGGGTTTATGTTGTTCATCTGGCTGGCGAAGCTGATTCAGAGAGAATTTTCATCACCAATCTCAATCGTGTTTTTTGTAATCATAAAGAGCTTGCTGAAAAGTATCTGGATTTTGCCGGTCCGTTTGTTGGAAATGCAGGTGTGTTTTCTTATTGGAAGGGTCTTTTAGGAAAGCCTGTTTATAAGGGTGGAAGCGGGAAGGCAGAGGAGATGTTAAGAAGTCTTCTCGGGCTTGTGGGAAGGCATTTTTACAGAGCGGTGGAATTTGCTTTGGAAAAACTATCCGCTGATGTTTATTTCCTATACTATCCGGGCATTGACCTTGTTCTTCATCTTTTTACAGGATGGCTGGATGAGCAAAACCCACAGTCAAGCCCAGAGATTAAAGAAAAGCTGTGGCAGGTGGTGGAAGAAATGTTCAAGTGGGCGGATAAAATCGTGGGGCTTTGTCTTGAGCGGGCAGGGGAAGGCTCGCTTTTGGCTGTGGTTTCTGACCATGGAATGGCACCTGTTTTTTCCACCTTTTATCCCAATCAGGTTTTGCTGGAGAGAGGGCTTTTGTTCTGGGATGAAAAAAATTCTATGCCCGAGCTTGACCGTAGCCAGGCAATTTACCATCAGAGCAATTCTGGCTATATTGTCATTAACACAAAGGCAAGAGGCGGAATTGTTGAAGATGAAAAAGCCGGGGAGCTTGCCCGAAAAGTCGCCAGCATATTTGAAGAATATGTAGGAGAGATTTTGCAAGAGGTTGTGCTGGTCTCAGAATCAAAGGATATTCCTTATCGGGGAGAGATTTATCTGGTTCCAAGATATAGAATTGGATTCTCTCATAAAGTAGAGGGAAAGATATATCAAAAAGGCACTTATGCAGGTCAGCATCATTATTGGCAGGAAGCCGAGCCGATGTGGGCAGTGCTTTTTCTCAAAGGCAAATCCATTCCTTTGGGAAAGGAGCTTAAAAGATGCTCCCATTTAGATGTGGCGCCCACACTCGCTCAGCTTTGCGATATACCTACTCCTTCTAAATCAGTTGCTCAGCCTATCAATTTTTAATGGAGGAAAGAAAATGGAGGAGAAGACCAGAAAGGTTTTAGAGAAATTTAAAGAAGAGTTGAAAGGGCTTCTCGGCGAAAACCTAAAGGCGATTGTTCTTTATGGAAGTGGAGCAAGGGGAGATTTTGTCCCTGGAAAGAGCGATATTAATTTGCTTTTGGTTCTTGGGCAGGTGGATTTTGGTTCGCTCATCAAGATTGGAAAGATGCTGAGGCGCTATCGTGCCCATCGCTTTGCCAGCCCGGTTGTGGTTGACCCGGAGTATCTCAAGCGCTCGCTTGATGTCTTTCCCATTGAATTTGAGGAGATGAAAAGGCATCATCAGGTCATTTATGGTGAGGATTTTATCTCTGAGCTGGAAATCTCCCATTCTGACCTTCGGCTCCAGCTTGAGCGGGAGATAAAGCAGAATCTGCTCTGGCTGAGAGAGCTGATTATAGAGCATCCCAGCCTCTCCAGAAGATTTGTTCAGCTACTGTTAAATGCTTCTCGCTCGCTCTCCTCTCAAATTCGTGCTCTGCTTTTGCTTATGCCCAAAGCTGGCGAGCAGGAGCTTGAGCCTTTGGTTCGCTTGGAAAAACTCATTGGCTCTCAGCTTCCTTGCCTGCGCTGGCTAGTGGGATTAAGGGAAAGAGAGCGTGCGCCCAAAAAAGCAGAGGTTCAAAACATTCTTCCATCTTTACTTGAAGAGCTAGAGCATCTTGCTTGTTGGGTTGACCAGCTGGAAATTGAGCTGGAAAAATGATGCGAAAGATAATCATTTTTCTTGGCTTTATTCTTCTCGCCTTTAATGTTCCCAAACCAATTGGCTGGGTGAGTGATTATGCGGGTGTAATTCCTGATGATATTGAGCGGAAAATCACCAGCATAATTGAGGAGCTAGAGCAGAAAACCAGCGCAGAGCTCGCTGTTCTTACTGTCCGCACAACCGAAGGAGAGCCAATTTTTGATTATGCAATGGAGGTGGCGGAAAGCTGGAAGGTGGGAAAGAAAGGCAAAGATAACGGCGTTTTAGTTGTGGTTGCGGTTGAAGACAGAAAAATGTTTATTCTTGTCGGATACGGCTTGGAGGGGATTCTTCCTGACGGACTGGTCGGAGAAATCCGAGATAAATATTTCATTCCTTATTTTAAGGAGGGAAAATATGGTGAAGGGATTTTAAATGGAGTGAGCGTCATTGCCAAAATCATTGCAGAGGATGCTGGAGTTGAGCTAACAGGAGCGCCCCAGCAAAAGCCTGTTTTAAGGCAGAGAGAAAAGAGCAGTCCCATTCCGTTTTTAATTAGCCTTGCGATTTTTCTTTTTATCTTTTTTCTTTTTGGCGGAGGGTTTTGGTGGTTCTTTCCATTTATTGGCTTTGGAGGTGGAAGGAGCTTTGGTGGGTTTGGAGGAGGGTTTGGTGGTGGTGGAGGATTTGGCGGATTTGGTGGCGGAGGTTTTGGAGGTGGTGGTGCAGGCGGAGGCTGGTAAAATAATTTTATTAGGAGGGTGAAGATGAAAGGAGCAGTTCGGCTTTTAGCTTTTTCTCTTTTTGCATTAAGCTTTGTGCTTGGCGGTTGCAATATCTATAACCGAATGGTTGAGCTTGATGAAGAGGTGGAAAAGAGCTGGAGCGAGATTGAAAACCAGCTTCAGCGAAGGAACGACCTTATTCCCAACTATGTGGAGACTGTTAAAGGCTATGCCAAGCACGAAAAAGAGATTTTCATTAAAGTAGCAGAGGCGCGCTCCAAGCTGGCAGGAGCAAGAACAAGAGAGGAGAAAATCAAGGCGAGCAACCAGTTGAGCACTGCTCTGGCAAGACTGCTTGTTATTGTTGAGCGGTATCCTGAGCTTAAGGCTAATCAGAATTTCATTCGCCTTCAAGACGAGCTGGCAGGAACTGAGAACCGCATTGCCGTGGCAAGAAGGCGCTACAATGAGGCAGTCAAAGAATACAACGCCTACATTCGCAAATTTCCACAGGTAATTTTTGCCCGCATTTTCGGGTTTGAGAAAAAGCCTTATTTTGAAGCGCCTGAATCTGCCAAAGAAGTTCCAAAGGTAAAATTCTAAAAATTATAGGCTTGTGGGCAGAGATTAGCTAATTTTGACATAATTATTTCTTGGTGTTATCACAAAAGAGATGTTAAAGAGGATAGTAGGTTTATTAATATTCTTTTTAGCTTTTTCTGCAGGTTCGGATGAGTTTTATCTCAGCCTTCGCCGGGCGCTTGAGCTTGCGCTTATTAATAATCCTGAGCTAAAGAGTGCTCGGTTGGAGCTGGAAATTGCTCGGCTTAAAATCCAGCAGACAAAATCCAACTACGACCCTTATTTTCAGGTAAATAGCAATTTTTCACAAAGCGAGCGACCCACCAGCCAGCCAGCATTTGGCACAGAGACCGAATCGCAAAATGTTACTTTTACCACTGGTATCACCACTCCGGCTGGCGGGAATGTATCTCTTGACTGGCGTAATGTAAGGCAGAAATCTAATTCCACCTTTATGACCTTAAACCCGAGCTATTCATCGGACCTTACTTTGAATTTTTATCAACCGCTTTTAAAGGGTGGATTATTGGACTGGCGGAGTGTTGAGCTGAAGCAAAGGCAAAATGAATATAAACAGGCAGAGCTGAATTTAAAGAGCAAGGCGCTGGAAATAGCATCAAGGGTAGAAGACGCTTACTGGTCGCTGGTTCGTGCTCGGCTTGAATATGAGGTGAACCAGAAGAGCCTTGAGCGGGCGCAGGCAATGCTGGATATAGCGCAGGCACAACTTAAAGCAGGAGTAGGCTCTAAGGTGGCTTTGCTTCAGGCGCAGGCTAATTTGGAAAGCGCAAGGGCAAATCTTTTGCGAAGTGAAGGTGAGTTAAAAAGAGCAGAGAACAATCTCAAACAGCTTCTTTATTTTCAGAGCGAGGAAGAGCTGATTCAAATCACCATTATTCCAACAGACACTCCGCAAAAGGAGCAGTATCGGATTAACAAAGAAAAGTTTTTGCAAAAAGCCCTAGATAAAAACTATCAGCTTGAGGGATTGTATCTTAATTTGGAGAACCTTCGGCTTGCCAATAAGCAGAGCAAAAACCAGCTTTATCCCCAGTTAGATTTTACCGGTAGTTTAACCATAAGCGGTCTGGCAGGAGATTCTGACCCTAAGCCTCAAGTGATTGAGACAGGTTTTGTTATTCCCAATCCGTTCCCCACGCCCCAGCCTTATATGATAGAGCTTACAACTGTAACTCCTGAGGAGAGCGAATGGGAAGGTGATTTTTGGGATGCGGTGAGCAGAATGTTAGAAGGTAAATATTTAAGCTGGCAGGCAGGGATTTATTTTAAAATTCCATTTGGCAGGCGGGGCGCCAAGAGCCAGTGGCGTATCGCCAATTATAATTATGAAAAGACGCAGCTTGAGCTGGAGCGGACACGCAGATTGGTTCGTTTTCAGTTGGAGAGCCTCATATCAGACCTTGATAGTTTGTGGAGAAGTTTTCAGGCGAGCAAAAAGGCACGGGAGCTGGCAGAGCAGAGCTGGAAGATAGAGCGGAGAAAATATCAGCTTGGTCTCACCACTTCCTATCAGCTACTTGAGCAGGAAGAAAAGCTGAGAGAGGCGGAAAAAAATGAAATATCTGCGCTCATTGAATATAATAAAGCTATAGGAAGGATTCGCAGGGCAGAGCAGGGTTATATAGAGCTGGCAGGTGCTGGCATTGGTGCTATTCCTTCCAGTTTGACAGTTGGTATTTCTGGCATCTCTGCTGGATTGGGTGGTGCGCTCGGTGGCATACCGAGCTCAGCTCTGCCAGCAGGAATAACTCCAGAGATGCTTAAAAGCTTGGGAATAAGCTTGCCATGAGAAAGATTATAAACCCACTGCTCGCAGGAGTTTTGGGATTTGCGGTTTTGATTTTTCTCTCTTGCGAGGAGCCTAAGCCAAGCTCTCCGCCTGTTAATCTTTCTGGCTCGTGGGATTTGGCTTTTTTTCAGGCAAGTGCGCAGACCACCACCTACACGCTTGAGGTAACAACCTCTGGTGGAAGCGGTTCTGCACAGGTCAAAGTTTACAATGATAAAGGAGACAGCTCCCCGCCAACCACTGTAAGTGAAGGAAGCACCATTGCGCTTGGTTCCTGTGGGCTTTGGGTTTTGTTTTCCAGCACTGTTGGTTCTTTTAATCTAGTGGCAGGAGACCGCTGGCAGATTGTGGTGGTCAGGGATATGCCCCAAGAGCCCGAGCCTCATCCTGAAAATCAATCTCAGGTGGCGCTTCAGGTAGGTGGAACTTACACCTGCTTGGTTGAAAGTTGCTCAAGCGGTATTTGGAAAAGCTCATCGCCCATCTCTCAAGATTTTCCCACCCCACTTGGAACCGAGGAATATGAGCTTTTAGGAATAAAGACCTCTCAAAATGATTCTAATCTTTCTGGAGTGGTTTTGGAGGAGAACATTTTAAGTCTTAATCTAGTTGAGGTTTCTGCTGGAGATATTATTCGGCTGTGTTATCAGCGTCGGCTGGAAGGTGCAAATGATAATAGCTTTTTCTGGACAAGGGCGGTAAATGCCAATCAGTTCCTTGACCTTGAATATCATCAGGGAGATGATTTTAACCAGCAAGCTAAAAAAACCTGTCAGGAGTTTATCGCGGGCGCAGATGAGCTTCGTATAGATTTTATCAGTGCGCTTGAGAGTGCCAGTGATATTATCTGGCTGGATGAGGTTGAGGTTTTTAAGAACAACCAGCTCATCTTTTCAGATGATTTTGAA
Source organism: uncultured bacterium (assembly GCA_964592965.1). Taxonomy (GTDB): domain Bacteria; phylum RBG-13-61-14; class RBG-13-61-14; order RBG-13-61-14; family DRUE01; genus CAZKMM01. The sequence goes on along the minus strand of CAZQJX010000027.1, from coordinate 1,533 downwards.
AGCGGAGATTTCAAAAACGACCTTCCTGCTCCGCAGAAGCGCTGGGAGCTGAGAAGCCCTGAATATATGTTTGGCGGTGCGGGGATAAGCTCAATCAAGCCCCTTTTAGGCAATTATAGCTACAGGGTAGTTGGTGGAAGGGCGCTCGGTTTGAGCGGGTCAGTGCTGGAGAATGTCAGCACCCAATATGCTAGCTTTTTAGGGCAGGTGCAGGGAATGAAGATTTCAGGCGTGCTTTTTGAGATTTACGAGAACAAAGCTGGTGGATTTTTTGCCACTTTTTCAGGGAATCTGGTTAATAATCAATCAGCCATTGGCACTTTTGGCGGTAGGGGAACAGATTGTCAGGAGAGTGGTCAGTTTATTTTGAGTATAAATGCCAAGGATATTTATCCGCTCAATCAGTCTTGGCAGATGTCTCTTACAGGCACAGCAACCAATTGCCAAGATATATCTGATTTTACGAAATCTTTTAAAAAGTTTGAGCCAACACAGAAGGGAGATAGATTTTATTCAAAAACTGACCAGCCACTGGTAGATGAGCTGGCAAATGAATATCAGCTAAGAGGAAGGGTTTTGGGCACTGCTGTTTATTTCACGCTAGAAGATGTTCCCACACCCAGCTATCAAAATGCTATTTTCTACGGTATAATCAACACAGAAGAAGGGGTTAATCCTGAAGAGACCAATGAGCAGGTGGTTCAAGTTCCTAACATCGTTGGGGTGTTTAGTGGCTGGCTTAAATTTGAATCTGGCTGGAAGTGCCAGACCGAGGGCAATTTCACGGTTTATTTCCCAGAAAATCCCATTTATGTTCCTGTTAACCAATAAGGAGGTTTAAAATGAAAAAAGCAGTAGCAATTTTAGCAGTTATTTTATTGGCTTTGGCTTTTGCCTGCGAGGAGGAAGAGAAAAAAGGAGGGGTTTTTTCTTTTGAAATGGGTGGAGAGGCACAGGAGCAGATTTGGGACCTTTCTCTTAATCAAATAGCTGGGCTAGAAAAATACTATATAACAGTTGAAAGCGGTGGCGGAAGCGGGGAGGCGGTCATTAGCGCAGAGAAGGTGGCTGAAGGTATGACCAGCTCACTTGGCAATTTTCAGGTGTTTGAAGATGTGCCTATTAAACTCAGCCCGCTCGGTCCAGAGATAGAATTCTCTCGCACCGCTGACAGCTTTAATTTGGTTAAAGGAGACCAATGGGTGATTATGACAGATTTTGGTATAAAACAAGGAATCTTTGATTTAAATCCCGCTGTCTCCAGCAATGCAAAACTCGATTTAAAGTCTTCAGCATTGCTTCCTTCTTGTCAATATGGAATTTTTGAATCACTGCCAGGATTGGATCTGAGCAAGTTTAATTTAAACGCAAATTTTAGGGTAGGATGGGGACTTCGTGTTAATATTTCTAAATATCGTGCAAATGCCGAAGTGCCGGAAATTTCAGCACTTATCTTTTCTACTAGTTATCCATTACCTGGCTCAACAGTTGTGATTCATCCCACAGACCAAATAGAAATAAGCTATCAGCGTG